>JAISBG010000720.1 GCA_031266315.1 Planctomycetaceae bacterium
GGGCGTTTGCCTGACGTTGGTGCTTGGACTTTCTTTCTTCATTTTCGGTTGCCGCAGTTTTTCTTCCAAACCGCAATCGACACTTCAACCGGTTCCGGTTTCTTCGGACTCTGTTCAACCTGTTTCGACACAACCCGTTTCAACTCAACCGATTTCGTCGAAATCGGTTTTGGAAAAACCGGTACCGGTTCAATCGTTGCCGTTTCCCGTAACTTCATACCGACCGCCAACATTTTTGGAATTGGAAAATCAGTCAAAACCGTTTCCGGAAAAAACAGCGGCTGAAAAAACAATGGTATTCCGTTCGATGAGTTCGGAAAACCTTATTGTTAAAAAAGAAGTTTTACCTTCCCAAATGAAACCGATTTCTGTTGTTTCCGAACAACCGGTTCCTGAACCTCCTGCAACAGAGACGATCGCGAATGTTGACGCGAATATTTCTGTAAATACTGTAAATTCTGTCAATGCAGACGTTCTGAACCGGCGAATTGCCGAACTGGAAAAAGCGTTAGCGGAAAGTGAAAAAAAATCCGGTCAGGAAAAACAACCGACAACGGTGTCAAAACCAACTGCTCAAATTGTTCCGCCGATTCAATCGCCTCATTGGGTTCCGACCATTAATCATTCGGGAGTTACGGTATCATCTGAAGCGGAGCGGATTCGAATTGAAATCATTGATCAAGTTCTTTTCCAGCCGGGAACTTGGCGATTAAACCCCGATGCGGAGGAATTGCTCCGTAAAATTGCTGGAGAAATTCGCGCGAATGATCCGGAAGCCTTGTTGGAAATTGAAGGTCATACGGACGGTGTGATGAACACCGATCCGGCAAACTCAACACAAAAACATGATATTTCATCGACGAAGACCATGATTATTATGGAATACTTTGTCAGTTCGCTCCGTTGGAACGCGACAAAAATTAAGACAGGCAATTACGGTTCGAGCCGTCCGGTTGCCGATAACAACACTTCGGAAGGTCGAACCCGAAATAACCGGATTGAAATTGTAGTATTGCCGAAATAACAATAACCGTAAGATTTCAGAAGAATTTTCCTGATTCTACCGGATTAGGTGTTTTCCACTGGAGTCGTCAAATTGGTAATCATAAAGGTAGGTAGGCGACCTTTTGCTAAAAGGTCGCGTCGGCGTACTCGCCGACAGTGAATTAGATTAACAATGGCAAATTGAGTTGCCTTCCGTTTTGGAATCAAGTTACCAACCGTCAACAGGGGTAAGTCGGCTATCGCCGACGCAACCTTTCAGCGAAAGGTTGCCTACCTTGTGATTGCCGAGGAAATATTACCAATTATTTGACGATTCCGATGGAAAACACCTAATACGGTGCTTTCCACAATCAATTCTTCACGATCAACTAAAAATCGTACCATAAACCGATTCCGATTTTGTGTTCACGTTTGGAGAGATGTTCGTACTGTTCGCTGACGCCGCCGAAATATTGAACGCCAAAACGGAGTAATTGATTGTGTGTGCCGCGCCATTGCCAGCCCGCCTGAATAGTAATATTACCATCATATTGCCGTTCTTGTAAGAGCATGATATTAACAGCGGCAAACGGTTTACCCCAAAATTCGTTTGTCGGATACAGCGAACTCCATTCCGCCCCAAACTGGAAATGCCAAGGGCTTGTCCGTTCACCAAGCCAGAAAGCGTAATCTGCTTCAGCATAGAGTTTTATACTGGGACGAAGCCGGTAGGAAAAACCAAGAATGAGGGCTTCACGAACATAGTTAAGCCGTTGCGGATCAATTCCTTGATTTTGAAGCCGTAAAATCCGTTCATCGCCCATGTGCGAACTAACATGGTAATATCCCGTCCGCACTTGCCAGATTTTATTACCATAAGAAAACGGAATGCCAAACCGGAAATCCTGAGCGTCCATATCCATTTGATTTTCCAGATCAAGTCTTAGGTGAACCGAACCTTCAAAATCCATTTGGAATCCCTCAGGAAAAAGAACACTGCGATTGCCATACCGAACAATTGGAGCACGTCCGCCAAGTGTAATATCCCATATCCAACCTAAATCTTTATCGTGATTCCAAACACTGCCCAAACGTGATTCGTTCACTCCCGCAAGATAACTCGGATAAATCAGACTCGCCGGAAATAATTGCCATGTCCATGGTTGATTTTCTCTTGTTTGCATGGTTACAGAATCAGAAACGGAAATAGAAGGAATACGGGAAATTGAAACATCAGAATGTGAATCAAACCAAAGCGGCGGAATTGTTTCCGTTGTTTGATCATTTTGACCAATTGCTTGATCAATTGTTTGACCAAGAAACCGAATATTATTAAAATTCCGTTGATTTCCATTATGGTACTTCAAGACCGGTTCGCCCGCGCAAAGCAGAGAACCGGTCAGGAAAAGAAACAAGAACCCTAAAAATGAATCCCGCGTCATCTTGATATTAAAACGGTCGATTAAAATGGTTGTTTGATTCAAAGGCAAAACGTCCTTAATACTTGGGGAATCATAACAATTGCCCAAAACGAGTCAAGAGCAAAAATTGGCAATCCTACTGTCCCTTGCGTAACATGAGTTATGTATTTTAATCGGTCAAAACATTGATCCAATGATCAAAAGGCAATTTCTAAAAACCTATTTTTTGACATGATTTACAAAATTTACAGGATAAAAAATCAAATAAAATCCTGTAAGTCATGTATATCTTGTCAAAAAATAATCTTTGTTAAAGGTTTTTAGAAGTTATCTATAAGATTGGGCTGAAAGCCCTTTATCAGTAGCGTAGGGCAATCGCCCTACGAAAAGTTCCAATAAAAAACCCCGACTTGAACGAGTCAAGTCGGGATCGGGAGGTTTAGAACAGGGTTCTATTTGGTATTTGTATTTGGTAAAATATTGTTACCAACCGTAGGACAGACCGGCGTTGCCGGTGTGTAGCACTTGCTGATTGTTGACAAACGCATCATAACCGCCGAACAAACGGATTTGACTTTTTTCGTAATTCAAACCAACACCGAAAATTGCCCAATCACGTTTTGTGTTGTTCCCGCGAACCGTAAAGTTCGCATTCGGAACCGGACTTCCGGCAAGACCGGCAGTGAACGAGGTTGAGGTATCGGCATATTCGTGTAACCACGCAATATTTGTATTGGCATTGAGCCGTCCGCCGTTGTAACGGCGAACTTTGGATTGAAACCTTGTTCCCAAAAGTGAACGTAAACTGTCAGTTTCCGTACGTTTTCCGACAAGGTTCAAACTTCCGGCTCCTGTTTCCGTGAATCCGTCCTGCTGGTTGCCGATGTACTGAATACCCAAGTAAGGTTGTAACCGACCTAATTTTGTTGCGAAATCCAAACCGCGTTCGGCGTAGATTGTACCGACAAAAGCGTCGTGTTTACTTGTTGCGCGTCTTCCGACAAAGGAAATTGTGCGTTGAGTATCGTATTGAACATTTCCCAGACCGGCGTTTGCCAACACATAACCTTTATACAAATTTTTGCGGTAATAAATTCCTGCCAAAAATTCGTGTGATTCGCTACGGTCGAGCAAGGCACTGGTAATCCGACCTTCACCGTAGGAGAAGTAACCGCCGAAACGAGTTCCGCGATTGGATTCGCGGTCAAGCCCGATGATTGTTCCGCCGAAGGATTGACTGTAACCGTAAGTGTTGCCGTCAAATTGAGATGCGCCGCCGATACCGTAACCAAGTCCCCAAAGATTCCGTTTGGAGGAATTTTTGGTACAAACAGGTTCGCAGGCATCCGCGCACGGTTCGCAAGGTTCACACGGTTCGCAACCGGTAACTTCATCGCAAGGATTACATTCCGTAACCTTTTTCTTTCCGTAACTGTTGCGTAAAACACCGGCAAGCGTATTGTTGACAATCCCGATATTCGTTACACTTGCGGAGGCGTGAGTTCCGTAAATTGAGCCGGACATTTGATCGAGAGCATACCGTGCCGCAACCGGATTATTAAGAACGACATCGTCCAAAATTCCCAGTACATCGTTCAAATCGCCAAAGGGAACATTGGGAGAAATGGTATCCAAATATCCGCCGATACGTCTTTGGTTGTGCCGTTGTCCGATTGGCAAAAATTCAACGGCATTTTCTGCCATTTGTAACCAATAAATCCCGCCGGCACCGTTTGCGTAACCGAGATCACCTCTGAAACCGCTGGAAAGTGTACCGAGTTCAAACTCGTCGGTTACGTTTAAGTTGCCCGCTGTCAGGAATGTGTATTTAATTCCACGACGTTGTGTTCCGGTAAAACTCACTGTTCCGTCGTCAACGGTTGCGGTACCTCTAACAGCAATTTGTGCTGAGGTATTGTCATTCGTTTTAACTTCCAAATCGGCGTCGGTAAACTGAGCGTTATTGGTAACAGTTACATCTTTTTCAATTCCGAACAAACCGTTATCGACAACAAGATTCGTTGCCGTAACATTTTGAGCGAAACGTGCTTCGGCATTGTTATCAACGGTCAATGTTCCGGTTGCCGCCGTGATAGTTGATGTTCCTTTGGAAACGTTAATACTTTCTCCGTTGTAACGATATTTTGCTCCATTCGTTACGGTCATATCGGCGGGATTGGCGGCACTGACAACATTGACGGAACCTTCTCCCGTGTTAAAAGTAACAGAATCGCCGCCGATGAAAATTTCATTGGCATTGGACGAATCGCGCCAATTTTCCGTACCGGCGTCCCAATTACCGTTTCCGCCCTTCCATGTCGAAGCAATGTTTTGAGCAGATAACGTAACTGTAATATCGCCGTCTGTGGAAACGGGTTCCCAAGTAATCTGATGCCGATTTCGTTTGGCTTGTCCGCCAATCGTAACGTTATCAAATGTCGTGTTATTAACGAGAGAATTTGCGTCAATAATGGTGTAGGTACCATTGGCAAATTGTGTGAGGTCAAGTGTATTGGTTCCTTGCAAATCCGCATTTCCTGCAACGTTAATGGTCGGATCAACCGAAGTATTGAACCCGATCGTTGCGTCGGTCATTGCAAAATTACCGGCAACATGGACATCGTTTTCAAGAGCCAACGTCGTCCCTTGATTTAACGTCACATTATTAACATGAACATTGGAATTTTCCCCGACCGTCGTTTTACCGCCGACAAAATTGAGATTGATACGTCCATCGGAATTTGTACCATTATCTCCTAAAATGGCGTCGTTAATGGTAAAATTAAAATTCGTATCAACATTCGCGGTCGATTCTCCATTGGTATCCGCTTGTTTACCAAAAGTGAGGTTTGTTACATAAGTCGAGTATTTGTAATCGGAAATAATATCTCCGTTAATACTTGCTCCCGACATAACATTGATTTCCGCAACATGAGCGGTATCAGCGACATAAATTGCCGCACTTTTACCGGTAAGCGAACCGGTAATATCAAACTTATCAACCAATGCTCCATCAAGTCCTAGTCCGGCTTTATGAGACCAATGGTTTTCAGTCCAATCATAAGGGTAACCGGCAGCCATATAAATATCACCAAGTGCATTTTGTCCGAAATCGAAACGTGCCGCGATTCCATTTGTACCGGTCGCCTGAAGATTACCGCGATGAACAATATTTGTACCGGTTCCATAAGCAACCAGTAAACCTGTTCCAAGTTCGCCGTTAGCATGAACATTCACACCGGAATCAATTGTAATATTGTTATCAAAACCATCGGAACGGATACCGGCACCGCCAACACCGTTTGCCAAAAGATCCGCCACTTGTGTTACATTATTGTTGCTGCCAAAAACATGAAGCCCAAGCCCGTAAGATG
>JAISBG010000752.1 GCA_031266315.1 Planctomycetaceae bacterium
AGTCTTCATTGGTTCCAATAGGCAATGCCCTTTCTTTGTGTATTGATTTAATAACAGAATATTTATGAAGGACAAACCATTCTGGAGTCGAGTAAGACTCAACCGGCGCGACCGCCCAGCGGGCAGATCGCCCACCTCCCTATTGATTCACGCAAATAAAAGGGTAGTCTTTAGCCGTGAAAAGTATACGTTACCTTGACTTTGATTATTCGTGAACGGTTACAAACTTGCAATTCTACTGCGGAAAAAAAGATTCTGCTTGACTTCTGGTTTTATTTCGTGTAAATTCTGAATCCGATTGCTTGCGATGTGTTTTTTTGTCGTGTTGTTTTTCGACAACAATTGTAGCGTCTAAAAGGAGTGTCCAATGAAAAAATTTCATTGTAATAAATGGGTGTTAATGTTCCTTTGTTGTGTTTATCTTTGTGAAACTCAAGAACATGTTTATTCTGAAACGCAAGATACGTTATCCTTAGAACAACTTGTTCAAAAACACAATGATTACTGGAATTCACTTCACTGTATTAATCTACATTTCAATGTAGTATTTAAACATGACAATGAAGTTACGTTAAAACAGATAGATGGTATTTGGCAAAAATATGATAATAAAGAACGGATATGTTATTCATGGGAAGCAGCATCTGGTGTGGAATTTCATGATAATAATAAACGAATAGACTATTTTTTTGATGGAGTTGATTCGTATTTATATGAAGATCAACGCGAGATGTATCGGCAAAATAATAAGAATTTTTGTTTACCTCGTAAGGATTTTTCGGGACGTATAGTAAGAGAAAACAAAAATCCGATGATACGGTCTCCCATTCTTGTACAAACTTTTATTTTACCCGATCAATCAACATCACAACCTCTTGATATGATTGTTAAAAATTATTTTGTAAAAAGTATAAAACAATTATCGGATTCTTCTAATGATCAACAGTTATATCAAATTGAAATTACTCATGAAGAGGAGAAAAATCCTAAAATTCGATGGTCTGCCGTTTTAACAATAAATGGTACTAAAAATTTTCTAATTGAATCTTGTGAACTCACAAATTGCAAAGAAAAATATACCATTAAAACAGTTTTTCAAGTTCAAGATTATGTACAGTATGCAACAAATTGCTGGTTTCCCAAAAAAATTCAAACCCAAAGTACTTATGATATTAATGAACATATTTCAACTACAGAAGTTACCATTGAATCAGTGGAAATCGCCGATTCATTGGCATCGGTGAAAAATGAACCGTTTACATTTCCCTACAATTCTTTAGTTTCCGAAACGGATAGTCAAGGAAAAGTTTTGTCTGTTCATCGCTGGGGGTTAGACAAACCTCTTGCCACTTTTGATAAAGAAGGTGAATTCGAATCTTATTTCGAAAAGTATTGTGCCGGAAATTCAAAGAAAATTGTACGTACTCCTTTTCCAAAGACGCGTGCCGGCATGTTTGGGATACGAAAAATTAAGCGTTAATAGGGAGTTCTTTTGATGTAACTCATGTTACGCACCGTAAGTAAAAAAGTCGGTCAAATAGACATCAACACAGTAGGATTGCCAGTTTTCCTTCGCCCTGCAAGGGTAATGCGTAACAACCCACCGCAACGCGGTGGGTAACAGTCCCTCCCCACCAATCGCCCTGAAAGGGGCAACGCAAAACGAATTGGCATTGCCCTTTCAGGGCGAAATTTAAGGGAGTGCTTTAACCCACCGCGTTGCGGTGGGTTGTTATGCAATGCCCCTAAAGGGGCGGAGGAAAAACTTGCAATTCTACTGACCTTCCTTGAAAAATCCTGCTCGAAAAATACAATAATAAGATACTTGAAAAAACTTCAAACATTTCCGATTCTATGTCCAACGATACTATTATTTTGAAACTTCAGTCTGCCCGTGAGAAAGTTCTGGAACAACTTGCTCAGGTTATTGTTGGGCAAACCGAAGTGATTGATGAATTGCTTATTTCGGTGTTTGCTCGCGGTCATTGCCTTCTCGAAGGTGTTCCCGGTTTGGCGAAAACTCTTATGGTCAGCACATTAGCACGGTCGTTGAATCTCCGGTTTAGCCGTATTCAGTTTACGCCGGATTTGATGCCGGCGGACATTACCGGAATTGACATTATTGAGGAAAACCGCGAAAACGGCAGCCGTGATTACCGATTTCTTGAAGGACCGCTTTTTGCCAATATGGTTCTCGCGGACGAAATCAACCGCACTCCGCCGAAAACACAATCCGCGTTGCTTGAAGCGATGCAGGAACATTGTGTTACCGTAGGGCGCAACCGTCATCTGTTGCCGGAACCGTTCTTTGTTCTTGCAACACAAAATCCCATCGAACAAGAAGGAACTTATCCGTTACCGGAAGCACAACAAGACCGGTTTATGTTCAAAGTTTTTGTCCGTTATCCGACATTTGAAGAAGAGTTTGAAGTGGTACGAAAAACAACGTCAACCGAAACCGACAATATCCAACCGGTTCTGGAGGCGGTTGAAATTGAAGAGTTACAAAAAATTGTCCGGCAGGTTCCGGCGGGTGATCATGTTACAAGATATGCGTTAGCACTTGTCCGGCAGACGCGTGTCAACGAAAAAAAAGGAATACCGGAAATTGTACGGGAATATGTTTCATGGGGAGCTGGTCCTCGTGCAGTCCAGTATTTGATTCTTGGCGGCAAGGCGCGGGCGTTGCTTCATGGTCGGACACATGTGATTTGCGAAGATATTCAGGCGTTGGCAAAACCGGTATTGCGGCATCGTCTTGTTATGAGTTTCCTTGCCGAGAGCGAAGGTCTCACGCCGGATATTCTGATTGAAAAATTACTCGAATCAACCCCTATCAATGAAGACGATATCTTTCGCGACCCAAGATTTCAAAGTTTATTTGCTTCCTAACACTTCCTACGAAATAATCAGTAAGGAACTGTATGCAAATAAATTTTCGTCAAAGGTAGGCAATCATCAGGTGGGCAACCGTTCGCTGAACGGTTGCATCGGCGTACTCGCAGATTGTGAACTCAATTAACAACGGCAAATTGAATTGCTTTCCGTTTTGGTATCAATGACAAACCAACCGGCGCAACCCTTCAGCGAAGGGATTGCCCACCTTCGTTTGAGTTGTCGTGATTACCTTCATTCTCTTTCGTTATTTTCGTTATTTCCGTCAAAGTCGGCATAACCTAACGGACGATAAATCAAAAAGAATGTCTTCACGGACATAAATCATAGAAAATAATTTCGTTAAAACGGAGGATATACGAAAGATGTTGCGTAGTTTCTACCTTAAATCACTGTCGAATTGGACACTTTTTATTGTTTTCTTGGTTTCAGCAACTTTTATAGCCGCGAAAAGTAACGGTGTTGAAACTGAAGAAAATACACCGGATATAGAATCTGCAAAAGTTATTGATAATGATGATATCGAAGCGAAAGTCGATTCGCCTATCAAAGTTGCTCAGGAAAGTTCCGGTAAAGGGGTTGTTTGGGGTAAATCAAGTAAAGCGAAGGAGTTGGAGCAAAAAAGTGCGGCAACTTCTTCCGCTTCTTCTGCAATAAAAACCGAAGAGCCGCAACCAGTTCAGAAAACAACCGTTCAACGCCCCGTTTCGGCTGTCCGGCTTCCTGAAAAAACGGAACCGGCAAAAGTTTTAACTAATACCAATATTTCAGAGGAAAAATTTCTTTTGAAAAGTAGTCGGCAACGAGGTTCAACCGATTTAGTTGAAACATTGCTCGAAGTAACCGGCGATGTCAAACAGGTTTCAAACGAACTGAAAGCAACAACCGACAAAATGGAAGTTGTTGCCGGATTCCGATACGAAGAACGTGTTGACCAGTTTTCACTTTCGACCGGACCGTTGGTCAGTATCCGGCAATATAATCTTGCCAAATCGAAAATGAAAATCGGTGAACAAATCAAAATGCCGGAACTTGATGAGGAATTGCAAACAATTGTTTGCTCACTGGAAGGCGACAAAGTTTCTCTTTTTTCACCACATGGTTCGTTGCGCGGCGAACAATTACTCCTGATCGAAGATTTGCCGGGTAACACACTAACACTTGACCGGCTTTTACCGAATAAAGAAATTCGTGTTGGTGATACGTGGAAGATTTCCGATAGTGTTCTTCGTTCGTTCCTTTCGGTTGATGCGGTAACAGGAAGTAATGTTGAAGCGGTATTGACAGCGGTTGCCGACAAGATGGCAATGATTGAAGTCGTTGGTGATGTGAGCGGTGTTTATCTTGGAGCGGCAACTGAAATGTCGATTCGGGCTAAATTTCAGTTTGATCTGACCGCACAACGAATTAATTGGCTCGGTCTCTTAATCGAAGAAAACCGCTCTATCGGACATGTTGGACCGGGTCTTGATCTTGTTGCGCGGCTTCAGGTCAAGATTTCGCCGATTGAAACTCCGCAAGTATTGACAGATAATACAATTCGGGAAATCAGCGTCAAGCCGAACAACAATGTTCTGAAACTCAAATACGATGGTAACAAAGGTCCATGGCGGTTCTCCCATGACCGTGATTGGTATGTTTTTCAGGATGATCCGCAAACAACAATTCTCCGCAAATTACACAAAGGAGAACTTGTTGCCCAATGTAATATTGCCGATATGGGCAAAGTTGATATCAAAACAATGACCAATCTGGATAAGTTCAAGAAAGAATTAGCAGACGGTCTCGGTAAAAATTTCGGTAAAATTGTTGCCGCCGAAGAGCATACGAACAAATCGGGATATAAAATTTTTACGGTTTTGATTGACGGAACAGTTGAGGAATTATCACTCCGTTGGATTTACAATCTGATGACAGATCAAAACGGTCAACAATCGGTTATTGTATTTGTTGTCGAAGCCGACATGCTCGAACAATTCTCCGATGCCGATGAAGTGTTGCTCAAAACTTACCAAATGGGAAAAAAATAAACGTAATAGTTAATCGTTCACCGGAATTCTCGTGAAAGGTAGGCAATCATAAGGTGGGCGATGTTTTGCTAAAACATCGCGTCGGCGTACTCGCCGACAGTGAATCAGATTAACGACGGCAAATGGTGTTGCTTTTCGTGTTGGAGTCAATGCAAACTCAACCGGCGCGGCTTTTTGATAAATAACCCACTTCTTTTCGCGTTTAAAACGAACTTTTCAATGTTTAGACACCTAATCCGGGAGAATCAGGATTTTTCATCCAATTTTTTTTATGACATTCAATCGTTTTGTTTTGTATTTTGTTTTATTAATTATTTTATCGCCGCCGCTTTTTGCGCAACAGCAGCAACAGCCGTTGTCTGATGTGTTGGCAACAGGTTCAGGGCGGGTTATTTTGTTTTCGCCGGATTTTTCGGTCAAGTGGGAATATCCCGCCGGAAATATTCACGAAGCCCACCAACTGAAAAACAGGAACATTCTTTTTGCCGACGGCAAAGTTACAGAAGTAACACCGGATAAAAAAATTGTGTTTCAATATGCTCCGCCTAACGGCAAAGAAGGTTCGTTCACCTGTCAACGTCTGGGCAACGGCAACACGTTAATTGGTGAAAATTTTTCAGGACTTGTCAAGGAAATTGCTCCAGATGGAACGATTGAGTTTACCTTGCAAACAAAATTCAGAACAGAGAATCAGCATCACCGGATGCGTTGGGTACGCAAGTTATTGAACGGAAATTATCTCGTTTGCCATTCCGGTGATCATCTCGTGCGCGAATACACGCCGAAAAGTGAAACCATTTGGGAACAAAATGTTCCCAATATTGCGTTTGCCGCAGAACGGTTGGAAAATGGGAACACGTTGATTTCATCACTTGATCAAATCACCGAATTTGACCCAACCGGCAACTCCGTTTGGGAATTTAAGAAATCGGAATTGCCCGATCTTGGAATTACCAATATGACAGGATTTCAGCGTTTGAAGAACGGCAATTTATTGATCGGTTGTTACGCCGCTTACAGTAAAGAAGGCAAAGGTGTTGGCATGTTCGAAATAACTCGGAACAAAAAACTCGTTTGGGCTTACCAAAAACCAACCGGCGAAAAAATCGATAAAAATATGATGGGCGTTCAACTAATACCGTAATAAAAAACACGTTACATTTTACGCAACGATTTTTCAATTTATACTATGTTAGGATTGTATTGGGTATTTTTTCAAGTTTCTAAATAATTATTTTCCTGATTGATCCGAAACATCGAATAGCCCGACAGGGCTTTATTTTCGTAACTGCAGGTCTTTGACCTGCAGTTACAAACCCATGAAACCACTGCCTGAAAGGCAGAATTTTAGTTAATAACTGATGTTCCGCCCCGTAGTTAAAAAAGAGGTGGGCGATCCGCCCGCTGGGCGGTCGCGCCGGTTGAGTTTTACTCGACTCCAAAAC
>JAISBG010000781.1 GCA_031266315.1 Planctomycetaceae bacterium
CGAAAGATGGACGTATTTACATTACCTACGACCGTGACCGCGGCGGCGAAGCGGAAATCCTTCTTGCTGTTTTTACGGAAGAAGATGCGGCGGCAGGAAAAATCGTTTCAGAAAAATCCCGCCTCAAACAAATTGTTAGCAAAGCAACCGGACATCGGAAATAAATAAATTCATACTTGCCGTGTTACGATAGGTTGTTAGGCAATGTCCTTTCAGAACGAAAATTTTTGTAACATTTCAGCGGAATTTTCGTTAATAAGCAATCAATCAGGTGGGCTATTTATCAAAAATTTCGCTGAAAGGTCGCGTTGGCGTTAGCCGACGGTGAATTATACAGCGTTAAGGTTATGTTCGATATTTTTTGAACGATCGAAATTAAGTTTTCGCAACCTCATTTTCAACCTAATTTTCATAACAAAAACAACCTCAGTAGCAAAAATGGCAAAAATATACTAACCTCATTAATATTATCAATGAGGTAATGAGATTGGTTTGAGTGGGAATCAATATGCTACTGAGGTTGTTTAGTCAAAGAAATGAGGTTGCTGTTAGATTGTTTTTACGTAAAAGTAACAATCTAGCGAATCGTCAAAAAATACCAATTTTATAACTCACACAGTATAGATTCACGACGACAAATTATATTACTTTCCGTTTTGGAGTCGATAACGAGTCAACCGGCGCGACCGTCCAGCGGACGGATCACTCACCTGATGATCGCCTACCTTGTGGTTGCCTATCTTATTTTAACAAAAATTCCACTGAATCATTACGAAGTTCCCTATATTCCAGTTTAGTAACTTAAACCTCAAAAAAATTGCTGAATCCCGTTTTGTGAACGAAATCAATACTTGTTGTTTCTGTTGTAATAAATTTTTCTTTACACAAGGTCAACATTCATTGAGTAACAATTTTTAGTTTATTGTTCCCGATTAACGTTGTCCGTCCAACTTGGCGGCAGCCAGTTTAAAGTACCGGCGGGAAATCCGGCAGACATTTTTTCCGTATCGGTAAGACGTGATTCAGGACGAAATTCAAGGTCTTCCGGTAATAATTGATACATCGGTTTACGAATCTCATTGAATTTCAGTACATCTATTTTCGTCATCAACTGAATATTTTTTTCTGTAGCAGGATTCATTTTTTCCTTCCATTCCGCAATCGGCATATCGTAGGTTGTTCCTCCTCCCGACGCCGAAAGCGCAGGCGTGAACTTCCAACCTAGTGTTACATTTTGGAAATAATTCGATTCGCCCGTCCACTTGAAATAATCAAACGCACTTTGACTTGAAGGGGCTCCGCGAAATATTGCCAACGGAATATGATTCAAGAGAAAAATCGAATTCCATGTCCCGATTTCCAGTTTCATCGGTTCCGTCGTAAAAGAGTTACGAATTTGACGGGCAAACGGAATACTTCCGAAAAAAGTAATCCGCTCCAACCGAATACGAATCACCGAATCTTGCGGTGTTGTCCGTTTCGTATCCTCCGTTTGAACAAACGATTTTGCCAAAGCAATCAACGAATTTTTAACGTTACATTCGATTGTCTGAGGAACATCACATTGTAACAAAGTTGCCTCGCCGCGCAAAAATGAATCGGTTATCGTCATGTTTAAACGTTCTGTGGAAGTTGAAGCGGTTGTAGTTGTTGCTGTTGTTGTTTCAAAATTATTAGTATTGGTTACATTTGAAAACGATTCGGAAAACGAAGACGGCGTTTCGACAGTCAAATCAAACACAATCGGGTTAATTCCGCCTTGACTGGCACCGTTCCGAAAAAAAGCGACATCATCATGGTAAGCGGAATTATCCGAAATTGCCTTATTTCGTATCGTTAAACAGCAACGTGAAAATGTCAGTTTGTTTCCGCCAATCAACTCAAACAACGACCAATCCTGAGCCAGAACACCTTGACGAATACGCATTTCAATAGCAAGATCAGCAAATTCAATTTCACTGGAACCAACTGTAAACATGCTTCGCGGATTTTGTGAAACGTATGGCGAATCCGAAGATTCAAAAAACAAAATCGGATGATACCCTTTTGCCGCAACAATTTTTAATTGATGTCCGGCAAATATCAACGGATCAATCTTCATATAATTGTTCCATTTTAATTCGATAACAGTTTGTTTTTCCGCGTCGGCTAAAGCAACACCCAATGAAACGTAAGAACCCGGAGTTTCGCCGCTCGGATCAACACTACGTTGTTTGGGAAGAGACGATTCCGCAAACGGTAATATCGGTTTTTCAACCGTATCAAAATGTTTTTGAATTTCCAAAACATTTAATAGACCGTTTGAATTTTTTGATTCTTCTGTTGTTCCGGTAATTTGTCCTTTAAACGGAAGAAACGCCGGTCGGAGTCCTCCGCCAAACGGTTCCGAATTTATTGTCGCGGAAAACAAAAAGTCTGCGGAACGCCGTACTAACGGAGAATAAAATGTTGCATTAAATGGTGAACGGTTTTCACGCGAGATTCGTTGTTCCTTTACTGCCGGAACTATTGACAGTAATGCCGGAGTGGCGGTTCCGGTTTCCGGCGAGGCGGGATGTTGTGCATTGATTGTTTCCGTACCAATTTCAGGAATATTCGGCACTTCGAGATTTCCAAACCGTTCAGAAGAATAAAGACTCAACAGACACACCGTAACAATAAGACATGTTATTGTTGCAAGCCAGGGAATATGTTTCAAAAGGAGAGATGTTCGCGACGGCGGAGTCATCACCCAAATGAGTTTACCGGGTCCTGTCGGCTGAAGACCAAGCATTTTCGCAACATTAACTAAGGACTCGATAAGTGCGGCAGGAGTCTGAAACCGTTGACGCGGGTCTTTTGCCATCATTTTTTGAATCAATAAAGCAACTTCGGCAGGAATATTCGGCTGAAACGCGCGAATGTCCGGCGGTTCATCGCCTTGATGTTGTAACAGTTTTTGCAGCACTGTTCCTTCGGGAAAAGGCGGACGCCCGGAAAGCATGAAAAAGAAAGTACAACCGAGTGAATAAATATCGCTTCGAATATCCGCGCTGCGCGGGTCGCGTGCTTGTTCCGGTGAAATATAATCGAACGTTCCAAGTGTTACACCGCTTGCAGTCAGGTCTTCCTTCGACTCCGATGGATCAAGCAATCGGGCAAGTCCCATATCAATCAACTTGGCTCTGCCTTCGCGTGTAATCAAAATATTCGACGGCTTCACATCGCGATGCACCACCCCGTGATCCGTCGCATGAGACAACGCATGAGAAATTTGTATCAAATAATTAAGTGCTTGCGGTAACGGAAAAGCATCATAATCATCAACCATAGAACGAACATTAATTCCTTCAACATATTCAAAAGCAATGTAAGGGATTCCCGACTGTTCGCCCGCAAAATAAACTTGGGCGATATGTTCATGATTAAGCCGCGCCGCCGATTTGGCTTCATTCATAAAACGCGCCACTGTTCCCAAATCATTGGCACGTTGACGCGGCAACACTTTAACGGCAACTTTCCGGTCAAGTGCCATATCTGTTGCAAGATAAACTCTGCCCATTCCGCCGCCGCCGATAAAACTATTAATAACAAAATGTCCCAATATTGTTCCAGCCGGAATAATTCCTGAAGCAAAAATTTCAGGAGTTAAAACGGTTGCTGTTTTCTCTAGTTCGGTTGCGGGTTGTTCCGATTCAGAAAATTCTGACTCGGACGGCTCCGGTAAATAACTCGAAAGAGCCTTCTTTCCCGACGCTTCCAATTCTTTTTGTAATATCAAATCATTGTCCGGCGAATCGGTCGGAATGGAGTTAATCGTTCCATTTTCCGCCAGACTGTCGTCTGATAACGGCAAATTATTGTGTGAAAAATCCGAAGAGTGAAAATGTTCTTCATTCATGGTACAAAATTCCGTAAAAGATTATTTGTAATTATTCAGTGGAATATTCGTTAAAAATTTAGTAACCATTCACTGAATTGATGGGATTGGTAGGAAAAACGTTAGCCCGATAGGGCTTTATTTCGATAACCGCAGGTCAACGACCTGCGGTGTAACAACAAACAACTTACTGCCTGAAAGGCAGAATTTTAATTAATAGTTAATTGTGGATAGTTGATAGTGGGGGACGCAAGCAGATAATTTACATTTACCAACACACAAAATCCGCTTGCGAACTATCCACTCTCCACTAAAATTCTGCCTTTCAGGCAGTGGGTTTGTGGGTTTGTAACCGCAGGTCAAAGACCTGCGGTTACGAAAATGAAGCCCTATCGGGCTATTCGGTGTTTCGGATCAATCCGATAATAGTTACTTAAAAATACAAATATAACCATAACAAACTATATTCGTACTATATTTTATTCTGAATTTTTTTCTAAAATCTTTTCTAAAATAATTTCAACACATTGATCCCAACTGAACTTTCCGGCTTGTTCCAATCCTTTTGCGGTCATTGATTTTCGCAACGTTTCATTATTGAGTACACGGTTAAAAGCATCGACGAGACCTTCCACATCATGCGGATCAAGCATGATTCCGGCATCGCCGACAACTTCCGGCAATGACGACGTGTTCGACGTAATCACCGGCGTACCGCATTGCATTGCTTCAAGCGGCGGCAAACCAAAACCTTCATAAATCGACATGTAACAAAAACAGGCTGCTCCCGAATAAAGGAACGGTAAATCTTCGTCGTCAACATAACCGGTAAAAATAATTTTCTCTTTGACTTTTTCCGGCAAACGAGAAAAAAACTTTTTGAATTTCCGATCCTGCCAACCGTTCACGCCCGTCAATACAAGACGGCAATTCGTTTCAATTCCATGTTGCGGCAACGAGTATTGGGAAAAACAATTCATCACGTGATCAAAATTTTTGCGTATGTCCAAAGCGGCAACAGAAAAAATGTACGGAATATTCGCAGGAATAGAATATTTGTTCAGTATTGATTCAATTTTGTTTCGGTCAAAACACGGCGAAAACCGTTGGTCGGCAGCAAGAAGTATCGTGCGGACTTGTTCAGGCAACACCGTTGGATAATATTTCAAAAGGTCTCGCTTGGTCGATTCCGAATCCGTAAAAACAAGTGTGTCCGGCGTAACGGATTCCCAAGGATATTTTTGAAAAAAACGATGCCCTTTGTAAAGATTAGCAAAAATAACCGGAATTAAATCATGAATAACAATTATTTTTCGTATGGATTTTTTGCAACTCAATTCGGGAATCAACGGATGAAACGGACTAAAATAAATGTCCGATTCCGTAACAAGTTTTTCATAAAATGGCGATGATTTTCTTTCTGTGAGAAAAGGCGGCGGTGATAATTTCCATTTGACGGTACGAATACTATCAGTAACAAATTTCAGAATCCGGTTGTCGGGCAATATTTTTGTTAATGCGTCTTCAATTTTTCGTAAAAACGATTTTCCCGACGATGCTGGTGTGTCCGGCAAAACGAAATGTTCCGTATCTTTGCTCTGAAAAGGCAATTGATAATGAAAATAACGCGACAAATTCCGCAACGCAAATTCTTCTTCGGGAAGAGAACAAATCGCAACAATATCAAATTTTTCAGACTCGACGAACCGTTTCAACACTTCAATGGCGTAACGCAACGAACCGCTCATCGACGGTTGTCCCGTAAAACAGGCAATATCGAAAATCAAACGCGGTTTCATAATGAATTGATTTTTTTGAACAAATAATACTTCATGTTGTTTTTCAATTTGGCGATGAAAATTTTCCGGGAGCAATGCCCAATCGTGTAAATCGACCAGAATTGGAATATTACTTTCTCGAATTTTTTCTATTACCGTTTCAAAAACTTCCGTCGAAACCGGTTGTCCGTCCAATCGCCGTATGACCAAATCCAGATCACTGCCGTCGTGTGCGCCGCCTGTTACACGGCTTCCATACGCTAACACTTCAACCGGTTCAGTGATTTTGCCGAATATTTGTAACAATATCCGGTAATCTTTTTCACGAATTAACATGTTATTCGGTTTTCTGTTGATTGATCCATTCACATAACTGACGGGCATCAATGACAAATTGCGGAAGAAATATCAACGTTTTTTCAGCAAACGCGACTCCATAATCGTGTGCTGTTGAATTTCGGCAATCACGGTATTGAAGCCAGCGTTCACCTTCATCGGTTGTAATAATACCATGCAAAACAGCGTTACGAAATAAATCCTTGAAAATAAGTTTATCCACCGCTATTGAAGAATGAAAATAAGGTTTAAGCGTTTTTCGTAATAATTTTCCGCTTTGCTCTAAAATAATTTCAAATTCCTTAATACATGCGGAACGATACATATCGTACAAAATATCATTCGGATCTGATTTGTGTAATAATTCCAACGCTTTTTCCAACGTTGCAATACAACGGCTAAAATGGGTTGTGTCAATATTCATATAATTACAGTAATTAAAATTAAGTTTCATTTTTTGGCGTGATGATCGACAATGATTTCGTACTTATTTTTTCCAATGAAAATAATCAAGGCGGTTTTCAGGTTGGGGCGATTTTTCAGGTGATGTGATTTGATATAGTGATTCAATTGTTCCAAACCTTCTTGACGTGCCTTTGCAATTGTTGCCGCTTTCGCCCGCGTTTGACAATATTTCAACTCCAAAACCCATTCGTATTTGACTTCAGGAAAAATTGGATTACGTTGCAAAAAAATATCCATACGCCCCGAATCAACTTCGCTTTCACTAACTGTAATATAAATATTGTTCAAAAATAAATAAGCAAGCAGCAATATTTTGATATACTTTTCATCAAAATGCTGCAAGTCATAAACAGACAACTTTTGAAAGACATTTTTTGAAACGTAATCAATAAAACAATGTATATCGCCTTTCGTTGCAAGCGCAATAATTGTTTCGCTCAGTTCATTTTCCAACACCGAAGTTTTCGGCGAACTATCTTTAATCAGTTGACGCATGTATTCGCCGTACACCGTTTGAATTGAATAATTCGGAATAATAAATCGTAACTTGTTAACATAAGATTCCTTGTTCGTAAGATACCCTAAATAAAACAATAATGAAATAAAATATTGATCACCGCCGTTCAGCTGATCCGTAGAAAAATTCGTAATAATTTTTGAAACGATATTTCCGTCGGTTAATATTTTGATTAAAATGTTACGGTTATTTTCTTTTTGAGCAAGATGCCTCAAACGCCCCAAATCCATGCCTAAATTCGGATCAATAAGATTTTGCGGCGGCTTACCGGTCTGTAGAATCTGATCAAAGAAATATAATATCATCGACGAGTTATAAACTTTTTCCTTTGCGTCTTCATTAAACGAATAACCGTTATAATAATATTCCATATCGACATTGATCAAACCGGCATCAACACCGGTTGCGTCTCTGACCCTTATTACTTCTTCACCGGTAAAACCCAACATCTCATTATATTTTTTGTTGAGAGAATAGTTGCTAGCAATATTGTAACCGCTCGTAAGATCATCAAGCATCACCGGCGAAATACCGGTAATAAATGTACGATCCAAAATTGATGTTTGTGTTGCGCTTTTGAGAGTCGCGTAAAAACTGCGTACTAATCCATTGCTTTTAACCATTGTCGAATAAAAATCCTTCCCTTCCACAACACCTAAACGAATAAGATCTGTTGCAAAATGAGCATACTCGTCAATAATGACAAAAACTTTTATACCCGCATCGCCGGCAACACTAAAAGCCCAATCAATAAGCGAAAGATTAGGAGATTCCATATTGATTTGATCAACAATCTGTTCTGATTTGGGAAAAATATTTTTATGAAACAACATGAAATCGCGAACCATACTTCGGATTTTGTTGCAAAAATAGGAAACGAACTCATCGGCACCGCCATGTGTGTTTAATCCGGAAAAATCGAATTTCATTACCGCATAACTGTTTCGTTTGGGCGTAGGATTTTTTCCAATATACAAATTACCGAACAACTGCTCAAATTCGTTTGCATAATTAATATCGTAATAATAAGCCAATGTCGAAAGAAACAAACTCTTACCGAATCGGCGCGGACGAATAAAAAGTTGCGAGGGATTGTTTTCGTTCTCAAGTAATTCAATATAACAAGTCTTATCAACGTAGAAATAATTTTCTGTTCGGACTTTTCTAAAATTGGAATTACCTAACGGTAAACGTTTAATGTTTTCTGTACTCATAAAATTATATGATTGTTGGTTATTGAACAGTACAATAATTGATTGGTAATTATTCAGTGGATAAAACTCAAGAAGTAGGCAACCATTCAGCGAAAGGTTATTTACTTTTAGAGTTACGGTTATACAATGCCGGATTCAATTCAAAGGGAAACAGCATGACTATTTAAATTCAAGAGACACTTATAAGATACACACATTTCCATCTGTTGTCAAGCCAAAGTGATTGTTTATTGTAATATTTCAGTGGAATTTTCCTGATTCTACCGTATTAGGTGCCCCAGCATTGACAAGTTCGTTTTAAACACGAAACACACGAAAATTTACGAAAAATCGCGGAAAGATGTAGGCGGTCCTTTCGCTGAAAGGTTTTTACCAACAATCGTGCCGGTTAAGATTTACTCGACATCAGCAGGTTTGAACGACCTATTGCGTGTCGATTCAATAACAGAATATTTATGAAAGGCATACTTGATTGGAGTCAATTAACGCTCAACCGGCGCAACCCTTCAGCGAAGGGATCGCCTACCTTTCAATTATCTACTCTTCACATTTAATGAGGTTAGAATATTTTTTGTTGCAAAAAATATAATTTTGATCACGTGTTTAAATTCTTTTGTCAAGTTTTTGTGAAATAATTCTCC
>JAISBG010000798.1 GCA_031266315.1 Planctomycetaceae bacterium
TTTATTTTTTTATGATACATTTTGTGATTGCGATTTTCTTTATTGTTTTTTTCTTTTATTGATCATGTCGATCTATCAACAATTTATCAAACATATTTTGAATCCGCTTGATCTTTGGCGAAGTGGTGATTACGCGGAAGTCCGATACTTGAAGGAATTTGAGCAGACGCAATTTCTTCCGCCGGACGAACTTCGGGAACTTGTCCGGCAACGTTTGCGCAACATTATTGACACTGCCTATCGCCGTATTCCGTACTATAAATCAGTGTTTGACCGTGCCGGAATTATTCCAAGCGATATTAAAACAGATGCGGATATGCTTTCCGTACCGATATTGGAAAAACGTGAGGTGCAGGCGAATCTTCAGGCAATGCTCGATCCTGAATTTCCGAAACATCGTTTGATTTTCGACAAAACCGGAGGTTCAACCGGAGCGCCGGTTAATTATTATTACAGTATTGAACGAAAATGGTCAAGACAGGCGGCAATGTTACGGCATGATTGTTGGGCGGGTTACGATATCGGACAACGGTTTGCGTCTCTTTGGGGTGCGGCACGGGATATGCCGGTTTCCGGTTGGAAACAAAAAATCAAATCGTTGATTTTTCCAAAAACACTCCAACTCAATTCCATTCAAATGACACCGGAATTGATGCTCGAATTTAATGAACAATTAAAACGTTATCGACCGCCGGTTATTTTGGCTTATGCCAATGTGTTGGCGTTGTTTGCCTATTTTTTGAAACAACAAGGAGTTCGCGTGTATCAGCCGAAAGGGATCATTACTTCAGCGGAAGTATTGACTCCTGAAAATCGGCAATTGATTGAGGCAACATTCGGCGCACCGGTGTTCAACCGTCTTGGCTGCCGTGAATTTTCCGTTATTGCCAGCGAATGTGAACAACATGACGGAATGCATATTATGGCGGAAGGTCTTTATATTGAACTGATTCGCGGTTCACGTCCTGCCGAAACCGGAGAAACTGGCGAAATTATTGCAACCGATTTGCTGAATGTCGCGATGCCGATGATTCGTTATCGGCTTGGCGACACGGCATCGTGGAGTGCCGGAACTTGTGCGTGTGGTCGGTCGTTGCCAAGACTCAATAATGTTGCCGGACGTGTTACGGATTTTATTGTCGGAATGGATAACCGGCTTTGTTCCGGTGTGGCTTTGGCAACATTTATCGTTTCGAAACGTCCCTCATTCGGTCAGATTCAAATCATTCAGGAAGAACACGGTAAAATTTTGTATCGGGTTGGTTGCGGTCAAAATAAACCGCTTCAACAACCCGATCTTGATTTTCTTCGTGAACAAACAGAACTTTATCTCGGCAAAGGAATTACAATTGATTACGAATATGTTGACTCCATTCCCCATGAAGCATCAGGAAAATTCATCTTTTCCAAATCAACCGTAGCACGCAAACTATTTCAGTAACAACAAAATATATGGTTCTGCATGGCTATAAATATTCGACCTAAAGGGTCGGATAAATACCGCAAATGATAAAATGGGTGGGCGATCCCTTCGCTGAAGGGTCGCGCCGATTGGCTTGACATTGACTCTAAAACGGAAAACAACATAATTTGCCACCGTCAATCTAAAAAATAGCATAATACTGTTCCATAAATTAAGAAAAAAAACCGCATCATCACTTCTATATCGGTTACGCTGAATATCTTTTGCTACTGCGAAAAACTCAAAAATTAACGAAACACATTAAAAATTACAATTTAAAATAACAACTTGTGGATGCTTCTCTGTATCGACACTTGCTGATACTTGGCTATTAGCTGATGCAAACGGCAACTCTTTACATGTGTCGTTGTAGTTGTGCAACGCAATATCAATTTGTTTCAAATGGTTTGAGCATGCATTCGGCTTGCGGCTTCCCTTGCCGCCTGAACTGCCGGCAATAACAAACCAATCAGCAAACCGATGATCGTAATCACCACAAGAAGTTCGACAAGAGTAAAATCCCTTCTTTTAATTTTACCTGCGCCCCCCCCCATTTTAACACGCATTTTTTGAAATGAACGAAGTTTTCCATTGAAATAGTGGAGAACTTTTGACAGGGCTGATTTTAACAAAGTGAAACCGAACGAGAATTGACGTTTTGACATTTTAATTTCTCCTTTAAGGAATTTTAAAAAATTCAAAAATAAAACTTGGAAACAGTTACCAAACTTTTTTTTGAAAAACAACAAATAATCTCAAATGATTTTTTTGTTGTGTTCGCGTGTAATTATAACCGGATATGTTAAGAAAATATTAAGATTGTGTTAAGATTGCGCTAAGTTTTAAAATTTTTTTTCAGAATTTCAGTCAGCAATGTTAAAAAGTGCTATTTCAGTAAAATTTCCCGTTAAAGGTAAGCAATCACAAGGTAGCCTACCTTCTATTCTTATCTTATTTACTATTTTTTGTTTAATCATTATAATCCATACTTTCCGAAGTATAATTACTATCGGAACAATTTATGACGATCAAACAATCTGAAAGGATAATAGCTATGACATGTTCTTTTTTTCGAATATTAACGGTTTGCTTTTTTGTTTCGGTGTTCTCGGTTTGTGTTTCGGCGCAAAATTTCGGTGATATTGGCGGCGGCATTATCGGCGGCGGCAATACAAACACCGGAAACAGTGGAAACACCGGCAATAATGGAAATACCGGAGGCAGTAATAACAATAGTTCAAGTAATTACAGCAACTCCGGCAGTAGTGATTCTACCGGTACGGAATTTGGGTCAACAATCGAAACTCCAACATTTCAAGGTTTTCAAGACCCTACATCGCAAGATTTTATTGGTCGGGATAGTTCTATTCCGTTTATGGGCAGAGTAAGGGAACCGTTTACTGACCGGCAAACGTCAACCAGCAACAGAAGAACCGTCGCCACCACCACAACTCGCCGGACAACAGCATCGCGTATGACATCAAGCCGGTCAATGTCAACAGCAAGATCAGGACTCAATTCGTCATCAGCCAACGGACGAACAGTTCGAGCGGCAACACAAGCGGAATTTGCTTTATTGCCAATAGATGTTTATCATCGAACAACCGAATTTCAAACCCGAATCACCCGATTGCCCAATCTTCACATTATTCCCGAACAAATCGGCGTGAATCTGGAAAGTACGCCGCAAGGAAATGTTGCCACCTTAACCGGAGCCGTTCCGTCAGAACGTGAACGCAAAGTTATGAAGCAACTTCTTCTTCTCGAACCGGGAATTGATAAAGTCGAAAATAAACTCACCCTCAACGGAAATTGAAAATCTGTAATATTGGGGTGGAATTTTCGTTAAAAGTAGGCAAACATCAGGTGGACGCCCTTTTGCTATACTGTGTTAGGGTTATGTTTGATATTTTCCGAGTGATCGAAATTAAGTTTTCGCAACCTCATTTTCAACCTAATTTTTCTGAC
>JAISBG010000805.1 GCA_031266315.1 Planctomycetaceae bacterium
CGCCGTTTCAAAAATTGTTTTATAATTTCTCCTTTAACTAAATAATGGACTTGATAAACAAAATAAATTATTACCAATTTTATTGACGAAATTTACAAGATTGACAGGATAATGAATAAGATTTCGTCTTTCCTGTCAATCATGTAAATCCTGTCCCACTTTTTCAAACTTGAACGATCCGTTCATGCGGAACCGCACATGCTCTTGAAAATTATTGGTTCGCGGCTTGAAAGGTATGTGATTCTCAAACATTCAGGTATTGAAGAATTTTCGGCGGAGGACATCGAACAACTTGCAACTATGATTGCGGAAAATGCGATGTTGATCGTGAAACAATAACCTTTCCTTGACACCGTTATACCGGAGCCGGCAATCGTTCCCGATAATGCTTACTTTTTCGTTGCGTTAGGGGCGGAGTTGCTTTCGGCAGAAAACGAGGAAACATTATCGGCAACGGAAATTTTACAGTTCATTGACAACGCCCCGCAAAAAACCGGACATGGTGAGTCTGTTCTTGCTCCGTTGTTTGCGATACGGGAAGAATATGAACAATTTCAAAATCGACACACCCAACTCAAAGCGGAATATGCTGAACTATCCCAAGCAAGCGGTGATATTTTTCTTGGAATTGATAGGAGCGAAGTGGAAACATTGGCTCACTATCGTGCGGCAAAATTTTTTATGCCGGACGTTTCGTTTATTCTTGACATTGGCGGACAGGATATTAAGTGTTTATCGATTAAGGACGGGCAACTTGATAAAATCATTCTCAACGAAGCGTGTTCATCGGGTTGTGGTTCCTTTGTCGAAACATTCGCCCAATCGCTTGGATATACTGTCGCCAATTTTGCGAAGGAAGGATTGTTTGCCGAGCGACCGATTGATTTGGGAACGCGTTGCACGGTGTTTATGAATTCCAAAGTCAAGCAGGCACAGAAAGAAAATGCGACGATCGCGGATATTTCGGCGGGCATTTCCTACTCTGTTGCCAAGAACGCACTTTACAAGGTTTTGAAAATTTCAGACGCTTCCGAATTAGGAACAAAGGTAATCGTTCAAGGCGGAACATTTAATAATCCGGCAGTGTTACGGGCATTTGAACATCTCCTACAGCGGGAAGTGTATCGCACAAATATTTCCGGCATCATGGGAGCATTTGGCGCGGCGTTGATTGCCAAAGACAAAGCGTATTGTGTTCACAATTCCGCTTTGCTACTTGGCAAAGGATTAGAAAACTTTGCGGTAACCACAACGCAAACACGTTGCCACCGTTGTTCCAATAAATGTCCGCTGTCCGTTCACAAGTTTGGAACAACGGATATTGAAACAATGGACATTAGAAACACGGCAAACGAGGTCAAACCGAAAACGTTCATTTCCGGCAACCGTTGCGACAGAGGACTTGGCAAGGAAGCAATAACACGGCAAATCAATTTGTTCCGTGAGCAGTATGAACGGATTTTCGCTTACTATGAACCGCTTAATACACCTTGTGCGCCGTTTGGCGACATCGGATTGCCGAAAGTTTTGAACATGTTTGAGAACTTTCCATTCTGGGTTACGCTGTTTCAGGAGTCGGGTTTCCGTGTCGTTTTGTCCGATCCATTAAGCAAACAGTATTACGACAAAGGACTTAGCGGCATCACTTCACAAACGCTGTGCTATCCCGCCAAGATGGTTCACGGACATATTCTCAATCTTATTGACAAGGGCATAAAGCGAATCTTTTATCCTGCTTTGCCGGTGGAACATCGGGAATTTAAGGAGTCCCAGTATTCCTATAATTGCCCTGTTGTTGGTTCGTATCCCGAAGTTATCCGCCTCAATGTCGATGAAATTAAAGAGCGGAACATTGATTTTATCCAACCGTTCCTTCCCGGCGATGATGCGGTAAAACTTGCCAAATTGCTTTATGTTGACCTGAAAAAATACGGGGTGAATTACCACAAGTTAATGCAGGCGGCGTAGAAAGCATTTGCCGCCCAAATCCAATACGAAGAAGATTTTCGACAAAGAGGCGAGAAACTTGTTAATGAACTGTTGTTAACGGGGCAACCCGCTGTGGTGCTTGCCGATCATCCTTATCATCTTGACCCAATGATTCATCACGGCATACCGGAGTTAATCAATTCGCTTGGAGCGGCTGTTTTGTCCGGTGATTCCGTCGCCCATCTCGTAAAGAATTGCTTTTTCCGCTCAATGTTGTTGATCAGTGGCGTTATCACGCTCGACTGTATCGTGCCGCAACATTCACCGCAAAACATAAACAATTCCAAATGGTTCAACTCACTTCCTTTGGTTGTGGTTTAGACGCTGTTGTTACCGAACAGGTTGCCGAAATTCTGCACTCGGTCGGCAAACCGCATACCTTGCTGAAAATTGACGAAGGAACACAACTCGGTGCGGTTAAAATTCGTATCTGATCACTGTTATCGACAATGCAACAAAAACAATTAGACTGTAACTCCGTTGCGTTATACGCTTCAACAAAACATCACAAACATTTAAGAATGGAGGTAACCCAATGACCGACATCAATACGGACATTCACGTTCAACTTCCATATCGTGCGCCGGAGTTTCAAATAGAGGAAACGCCGAATGTCATTTGTGTTCAGCCGTTTGGTTGTTTGCCGAACCATATAACGACGGGCAAAGGTGTGATGAAAGAGTTACGTTCTTGTTATTGCAGAGCGAACATATCAACATTGGATTACGACCCCGGTACAATGAAAGTAAATCAGTTGAACCGTATTAAGTTGCTAATGGCAACCGCATTGCGGCGACGCAATTGTAACCATAAACTCCGATAAATTAACGCAATTGTCGGAAAGATACCAATTTTAAGCCCCCTTGTAATTCCCTGCAGATAACGTAAAATAAAGAATGTTAATGAAGTTTTACAATGGATATTCCATTGAGATTTTTTGGTGCTTAAAAAATAAAGGTTTTTTAAAAAATGTACCCATAAAAAAATTATGGACATGGAAAAATTAAAAAAACATTCTAATTATAAAAAAATGAAAGAAAGTAGCGTTAAAATAGATAAGAGGGGGGGGGGGGTAACTTGTCTCTAAAATTATTCCCGTCTATAATGCCGAAAAATACCTTAGGGAATGTCTTAATTTTATTGTTAATCAGACGTATTCCAATCTGCAAATTATTTGCCTAGATGACGGTTCAACCGATAATTGTCCGCAAATTCTTGATGAATACGCAACAACGGATTCTCGCTTTCACATTGTCCACCAGCAAAATACCGGTCAAGGTATCGCTAAATT
>JAISBG010000012.1 GCA_031266315.1 Planctomycetaceae bacterium
AAGGTAGTTAATAATTACCGACCTTCTTGAGCAAACGCTCCGCGATGCTGCCTTTGCCGTGTTCGGTTTCGTGAATTTTAGAACGGCTTTAGTACACTGGATACAGTAAATAAATTAACAAAATGTCAGACGAGAACAATGTTTTTGATCAACCTACGATGATCCCGTCAAGTCAAAATTTTGACGAAGGTCAGCAATCTTTTGTGCTTCCCGAGATCGCGGGCTATGACGATTTAAAGGAAATCGGGCATGGCGGTATGGGAACGGTTTACGAAGCCGTGCAACGTTCCTTGAGTAGAAAAGTCGCGGTGAAAATTCTTAATCCCGGATTATCCAACGACCAGACAATTGTCAAACGATTTCAAAATGAAATCCGTATTCTTGCGAGATTAGATCGACATCCGAGCATCGTTCAGGTTCTTGATTGCGGAACCAGTGTACAAGGGCAATTGTATTATGTTATGGAATTGGTAACGGGGAAAAACGGCGATACGCAAACATTACGGGAGTTGATCTCGCCGCAAAAGAAAGTCGTCTCTTTCATTAACGAAAAGCAAGCTGCCGAATTAGTATTGCAAATAGCGGAAGCGTTGAAGTATGCACATGAGAATCATATCACTCATCGTGATTTGAAGCCGGAAAATATTCTTATCGACGACCGCTTTCAGTTGCAAGCGAAAGTGACGGATTTTGGAATTGCGGCGTGGCGTGCAACTCCTGAAGCAACGGAATTGACATCGGCTACGTCATCATTTGGAACTTGGGCGTATATGCCGCCGGAACAACATCGTTCTGCATCAAAAATTGATCATCGTGCGGATATTTATTCGTTAGGCGTGATGATTTATGAAATGTTGACAGGAAGATTACCGATGGGTGCTTTCGTTCTTCCGAGCAAATCCAATTCATCATTAAATCCCAATTGGGACAAATTGATAACTGCAATGCTTCAACAAGACCCGCGCGACCGCCCGCAAAACATGCAAGAAGTTATTGACCGCGTGAAAGCAATTCGGCACCGCAAAGAGAATACGGAGATTTCGTTAGAACGGATTACAGAATTTGCTATTAAGTGCATTGTTTCTCCATTGGATTTCGCCTACAGGAACAAAACGGTTGCGGCGATTTTTGGGGGAATTTCTCAAAAGAAGTCATCTTTACCCGTACAGATTTTTAATATTCAATCCGGTAGTGATGCCGGCGAGCGAATGACATTAAATATTAATGACGTGGAATATGCTTTTCGTTGGTGTCCTGCGGGTACATTTCTGATGGGAAACCTCGAATCGGAATCAGACAGAATTTATGGAGAAGAGCAACCTCAAGTAACATTGAGTCAAGGATTCTGGATACAAGAAACGGAAGTTACTCAAGAGCAATGGGAAAGCGTAATGGGAAATAATCCGAGTCATTGTAAGGGCAATCGACTTCCGGTGGAAATGGTCTCTTGGAACAATTGTCAGGATTACATGAAGAAGTTGAACGTTCTTATTTCGTCGAATTATCAGTTTTCGTTACCGACGGAGGCGCAGTGGGAATATGCTTGCCGTGCGGGTAGTAGAACAGCGTTTAGTTTTGGAGATACATTGAATGGCGATAAAGCGAATTGTAATGGTAATTGTAACTATCCTTGCAACATGTCAATAAAAGGGACAACATCTGTTGGTTCATATCAAGCGAATGCTTGGGGCTTGTATGATATGCACGGTAACGTTTGGGAATGGTGCAATGATTGGTACGGAGATTATCCGGTTGGGAGCGTAACCGATCCTATGGGAGTTAATAATGGTTCGTACTACGTGTTTCGCGGCGGAAGTTGGAGCGACGATGCCGAGAACTGTCGGTCAGCGTTTCGAAAATACGGTCTGCCAACATATTGGAGCAAGAACTTAGGTCTGCGTTGTTCCTTAGTTGACAAAAGCAAGTAAAAGTAACGAGCCTATCCATAACTCAAAAAAGTATCAGCCCGAAACGTAGCGGAATTTAGACGCAGCAGATACTTTTTGAATTATGGATCAATAACCACAAAGGCGAAAAAGTCGCACAAAGGATTTCGGAAAACGACCTTTGTGCGACTTCTTCGCCTTTGTGGTTCGTAATTTGGTTTTGGCGAAAGCTCAGTGTAAATGTTTTTATCCGGTGTAGTGTATTGACAAAGGGCGACGGTGTGATACAAATGTCGCGAATGTCGTGAGTGAGGGGATAATACTCATCACACTTGAGTTTTGATTTTTTGGAATAGTGTTAATTAAATTAGTCACGTCCCTAAAGTCCCTTTTGTCCCTCATGTCCCTTACAAAAACGAAAACCGAATTGTAAAGTGTTAAGAATATAGTACACCAAAATACAGTAAAGAGATGAACAAAATATCAAACGAGAACAATATCTTTGATCAACCCACAATGATCCCGTCAAGTCAAAATTTTGACGAAGGTCAGCAATCTTTTGTGCTTCCTGAAATTGCGGGCTATGACGATTTAAAGGAGATCGGGCATGGTGGCATGGGAACGGTTTATGAAGCTGTGCAATGTTCCTTGAGTAGAAAAGTCGCGGTAAAAATTCTAAATCCCGGATTATCTAACGACCAGACGATTGTTAAACGGTTCCAAAATGAAATCCGTATTCTTGCGAGATTAGATCGACATCCGAGCATAGTTCAAGTTCTTGATTGCGGAACCAGTGAACAGGGGCAATTGTATTATGTTATGGAATTGGTAACGGGAAAAAACGGCGATACGCAAACATTACGAGAGTTGATCTCGCCGCAAAAGAAAGTCGCATCGTTTATAAACGAAAAACAAACCGCTGATTTAGTGTTGCAAGTTGCCGAAGCGTTGCAGTATGCACATGAAAATCATATCGTTCATCGTGATTTGAAACCAGAAAATATTCTTATTGACGACCGTTTTCAGTTGCAAGCGAAGGTGACGGATTTTGGTATTGCGGCATGGCGTGCAACTCCCGAAGCGACGGAATTGACATCGGCTACGTCATCATTTGGAACTTGGGCGTATATGTCGCCGGAACAACATCGTTCTGCGTCAAAAATCGATCATCGTGCGGATATTTATTCGCTTGGTGTGATGATTTATGAGATGTTGACAGGAAGGTTACCGATGGGTGCTTTCGTTCTTCCGAGCAAATCCAATTCATCATTAAATCCCAACTGGGACAAATTGATAACTGCAATGCTTCAACAAGACCCGCGCGACCGTCCGCAAAATATGCAAGAAGTAATTGACCGTGTGAAAACAACAATTCAGCACCGCAAAGAGAATACGGAGATTTCGTTAGAACGGGTTGTGGAAATTGCGATTAGTTGCGTTGTTTCTCCGCTAGTTTTCGCCTATAAAAACATAGCGGGTGCGTCGATTTTTGAGGGAATTTCTCAAAGGAAATCATCTTTACCCGTACAGATTTTTAATATTAAATCCGGTGGCGATGCTGGTGAGCGTATGACATTAACTATTAATAATGTGGAATATGCTTTTCGCTGGTGTCCTGTGGGAACATTTCGGATGGGAAGTCCCGAATCGGAATTAGACAGAGGTAATGACGAAAAGCAACATCGAGTAACATTGAGTCAAGGATTCTGGATGCAGGAAACGGAGGTGACTCAAGAGCAATGGAAAAGCGTGATGGGAAGTAATCCAAGTCATTTTAAGGGTAGCCATCTTCCGGTGGAAAACGTTTCATGGAATGATTGTCAGAATTATATGAGGAAGCTGAACGCACTTATTTCGTCGGGTTATAAGTTTTCGTTACCGACAGAGGCACAGTGGGAATATGCTTGCCGTGCGGGTAGTACAACGGTGTTTAGTTTTGGAGATACATTGAATGGCTATAAAGCGAATTGTAATGGTAATTATCCTTACGGCATGTCAACAAAAGGGACGTATTTAGAGAAAACAGTATCAGTTGGTTCGTACTATGCGAATGATTGGGGTTTGTATGACATGCACGGTAACATTTGGGAATGGTGCAATGATTGGTATGGCGATTATCTGGCTGGAAGCGTAACCGATCCTACGGGAGCTAATAATGGTTCGTTCCGCGTGGTTCGCGGCGGGTGCTGGTTCATCAGTGCCAAGTCCTGCCGGTCAGCGTTTCGGGGTTTCGGCGGGCCGTCGGGTAGACTCATTGGCTTGGGGCTGCGGTGTTCCTTAGTTGACAAGAGCAAGTAGAGTAACACGCCTATCCATGACTCAAAAAGTATCAGCGAAACGTAGTGGAGTGTAGGAGCGGATATTTTGGAGTAATGGATCAATTTAACCACAAAGGCGAAAAAGTCGCACGAAGGATTTTAGAAAATGACCTTTGTGCGACTTTGTCGCCTTTGTGGTTGCCAAATAAAAAATAAACAATGTTAAAAAATAAAATTTGTCTGTATTGTGGTATAACGGGGATCGTTTTTTGTTTAGCGGTTTTATTCGGTTGTTCGCAAAAATTGACTGCGGAGAATAAGCAACCGGTACAACAAACAACTTCACAACCGCCGCAAGAAAACGATACAGAAACAACCGGTATAGAACAAGCCGGTAATCTTATCGGCGATATGTTCGATCTTGGAATATCAACATTGGAAAAAGCAAGTCGGGCGGAAAATCCTGCGGATTTGGTGGATATTGCTGCTGATGGAGTTGATTCCGCCGCACGTTCTGCGTTGAAAACCGCAGACGGCGTATTGCCCGCAACATTAGATGACGAAATTAAATTCGGTAAAATGTTCAACAAAGAAATTCTTAAAGATTCCACCACCAAAGAAGTTGACGAAAAAGATAAACGGCTTTATTCCGTCTGGAAAAAATTACGTCCGAAACGTACCGATATAAAATATCGCCTTTTCGTGATTGAGAAAGATACTGTCAACGCGTTTGCTCACGCGGGCGGTTATGTTTACATTTACACAGGATTGATTGACAAAAGCGACGACGCGATGCTTGCGTTTGTCTTGGCTCATGAAATCAGTCATATTGATTTGAAACATGTTTGCGCCGGACTTGGTCGTTTGAAGGCAATGGAAAATATTCCGGGTAATGAATTGATGAACGCGGTTGCCAATAGACTTTCACCAAGTTACAGTCAAGACAATGAATTGGAAGCCGATACCGCCGGTTGGCAATTAGCTTTGGATGCCGGTTATAAATCGAAAGATATGATCAAATTTTTCGATATCATTCCTGATACAAAAAAATCGCCGAAAAAAATTGATTCAGACAATACCGCAATAAAAATCGCCAATCAAGCGGAAAGAATCATGTATCGCCTAGAACATCATTTCGACACACATCCGCAACCCTCAAAACGAAAAAATAGATTGCTCAATAAGTAACTAAATTTGTATTTACCACAGAGAACACAGAGGACACGGAGATAATTTTTTTGATTATATCGGATTAGGTGTGCAATTATCGAAAAACAAAATGTAACCGTCCAAAATTCCTTAGTCCGTAGGACTTTAACATGGATAACCCCGTGCAAGTGCAACGCAGTACGGGGTAACACCGCCTCCCCCAACCGGAACTGCGTAGCAGTTCAACACGTTCACGGCAAGGAGAAACGTTTTCAGTTGAACTACTACGTAGTTCCGTGTGTTGTGGTTACGTTACCCC
>JAISBG010000063.1 GCA_031266315.1 Planctomycetaceae bacterium
GTCAAATCATTGCCGGGAACAGTGAACGAAATATCGGTTCGTTCTTCCTGCCCGATATTTTGAACAATCATATCGGTTGCGATTTTCGCTTCGGCAATACACGCAAAAAGCCGCATGGCATTGCCCGGCTTATCGGGAACTCCAACCAATGTCAGCCGCGCTTCGTTTTTGGCAATCGCCGCACCGGCAACCGGCGCGTTACTTTCCGGTGTTGCAACAATCAACGAGCCGGGTGTATCGGTAAAACTGCTCCGAACATGAACCGTAACACCAAATTTCTTGGCAAACTCAATTGACCGGCTGTGCATTACGCCGGCACCGAGACTTGCCAGTTCGAGCATTTCGTCATAACTAATTTGCGCAACTTTTCGTGCTTCCGCCAAAAGTCGCGGATCGGTTGTGTACACACCATCAACATCAGTGTAGATTTCACATTCATCAGCACCAAGTGCCGCCGCCAATGCCACCGCCGAAGTATCACTCCCGCCGCGTCCCAATGTTGTAATATTCCCGTCGTCATCAATCCCTTGAAAACCCGCCGCGATAACAATTTTACCGGCATCAAGAGCCGTCTTCATACGGTCGGTTGAAATGGATCGGATGCGTGCTTTGGTGTGCGAACTATCAGTTTTGATACCAATTTGAGCACCGGTCATACTAACCGCTTTGTAACCAAGCGACTCCAACGCAATTGCCATGAGTGCAATCGTAACTTGTTCACCGGAAGACATGAGCATATCCATTTCACGATGAGAAGGACGATCCGTGATTTCTTTGGCAAGTGAAACAAGTTGATCGGTCGTTTTGCCCATCGCGCTGACAACAACAACAACCTGATTTCCCGCTTGCGCCGCACGAATCGCCTTACGAGCGGCTCCAAGAATTTTTTGAGTATCGGCAACACTTGTTCCGCCGAATTTTTGAACAATAAGCGGCATGATACGGCTTTAAAAAGTAAAAATAAAAGAAAACAACAGTTGACTATCGAAACAATACGGATAACGGTTAAAAGAATACCAGATTACCCAAAATTGACAAGTCCTCTATTGTTAGCGGAGAGTTTTCTGATTCTACCGTATTAGGTGTTTCCCGCCAGAATAGTAAAATAATAAGTAATATTTCTTTCATAGGCAATCATGAGGTGGGCAACCTTTCGCTGAAAGGTTGCGTTGGCGTTAGCCAACAGTGAACCAGATTAACGACGGCAAATGGTGCTGCCTTCCGCTTTGGAGTCAATGCAAACTCTACCGGCGCAACCGCCCAGCGGACTTTTTGATAAATTGCCCACCTTTTTTCACCTTTGTTTATTTTTGTTTTCGGTTGGCAACCAGATTGCGAAACGATTAGCAGGTTTCAATTGGAAAAGGTAAGACATCATCAATAGAGTTGGCATGGAGCAGCACCATCAGCAAACGGTCAACACCTAGTGCCGTACCGCATGATGCCGGAAGTCCTAATTCCATTGCCGTCAGCAATCGACTCTCAATCGGTAACTCCCGACGTTTTGCCGCAAGACGTTGCCGAAGATTTTTACGGAAACGTTGGCGAAGTTCGGTGGCGTCCAGCAATTCGTGATAGCCGTTGGCAATTTCGATTCCGTTCAAAAACAGTTCATACCGCTCACTCACCGCAACCGTTCCCAGCGTGTCGGTAATAATTCGTGTTTGCGCCAACTGAGATTGTGTTGCCGGAAAATCGTACACGATAACCGATTGAAGATTCGGCTGGACAAGTTCCGAAAACAATAAATCAATCCAATCTTCTATTTCCGTTGTTTCCGTCAACGAATCGGGATAAGGAATATGTTGCCGAACCGCAACCTCCCGACATTCAACCGCCGTAACCCGATGAGGATTCACGCCCGTGTATTGCTGGAAAATATCCCCAAAAGAACAATAAACAACCTCCGGCAACGTTTTATCAATATCAATAAACCGAATCAGTTCGGCTAACAAGTTCATACCCGCCTGATAGTTGTCGCCAACCCGATACCATTCGAGCATTGTAAATTCGACATTGTGAAATTGCCCCCGATCCCCTTGCCGAAACACCGTTCCAATTTCGTAAATCGCCTCCATGCCCGCACTCAAAAGCCGTTTCATTGCAAATTCCGGCGATGTCCGAAGATAATACGTCTGACCGCCATGTTGTGTTGGCGGAAACGAAGAATCGGTTACCGCAATCGGTTCTACGTGTTGATCAACAACCGTGTCCGCCGAAAGTACCGGCGTTTGAACCTCAACAAAATTCCGCTCCCGAAAAAAACAACGAAGACGATAAAGTTGTTCCGACCGATAACGAAGATTTTCCAGCAATCCCATAATTCAATCTCTGTAAAGAATACACAAAAAATAGTTTCCGAACATCTCTAAAAATATATTTTTATCTCATGTTCCGCCCCGTAGTTAAAAAAGAGGTGGGCTATTTATCAAAAAGCCCGCTGGGCGGTCGCGCCGGTTGAGTTTTACTCGCCTCCAAAACGGAAGGCAACACAATTTATCGTCGTTAATCTAATTCACTGTCGGCTATCGCCGACGCAACCTTTTAGCAAAAGGTTGCCCACCTAATGATTGCTCATTTTTAACAAAAATTCCAGCAGTGGGAAACACCTAATCCGGTAGAATTAGCACTTTCTGATTCTACCGGATTAGGTGTTTCCAACCGGAATCGTCAAATAATAGGTAATATTTCATAGGTAATCATCAGGTGGGCGACCTTTCGCTGAAAGGTCGCGTCGGCGATAGCCGACTGTGAACCAGATTAACGACGGCAAATGGTTTGCCTTCCGTTTTGGAGTCGAGTAAGCCTCCAACCGGCGCAAGCGCCCAGCGGGCTTTTTGATAAATAGCCCATCACTTTTCGTGTGTTTCGTGTTTAAAACGAACTTTTTAATGCTTGAACACCTAATCCGATAAAATCAGAAAATTTTTTGTTTTCTTGTTGGAAAAAAAATTTTTACAGATTATAATAGTGGATTGTGAAAAATTTATTTTTGTTTTCCGTCTTGTCCAGAACGAGTCGTTCTGGGATGGATACCCCATTTGATAGGAAACTGGTCATGAGCGAAAAAATGACTCCATCTGATGAAGTTTCAACTGTTGATGAAGTTGAAAACCTTCCGGTTAGCGATGATTATGATCCGGCACTGGAAAATATCCGCAAGAAATTTTCAATCCGGCAATTTATGCGTGATGCGCCAAGTGTTGTGTTTAGTCTGGCAATTCATGGTATTGTGCTACTCATTCTTGCCATCTGTTATCTTCCGGCAATTGTTGATTTCCGACCCGATTTGACGGCAAATCTGGAAGATTTGGGCGAAATCGAAGATGTTGATATTTTTGAAGAAGAACCTGTCGAAATCAATCTCGACGAAACGAACGATGTTACGGCAATTGATACGACAGTGGAAACCATAGCAACCGAAATGAATATTTCGGAAACAACAGCACCGGAAATTGCAACCTCCGATCTCGGTAATATTTTGGCTCCTGATACTTTAATCTCCAAAATGGGCGGTTCCGGCGATCTTGGCGGTCGGAAAAACAAAGGTACTGCGGTTGCCAGCGGCGGCGGTTCTGAAGCCAGTGAAAAATCGGTTGCCGGAGGTCTCCAGTGGATTGCTGAACACCAACTTCCCAATGGTGCCTGGTCTTATACCCAATTGAGAAATCCCAATTGTCGTGGAAAATGCAAGGATTCGCCGATGGATACGGCAAACAAATCGTATATTTCCGCAACCGCAATGGCATTGCTTCCCATGCTCGGTTGCGGGATTACGCACAAAGAAGGTAAATTCAAAAAAGAAGTAAAAGCCGGTCTCGATTATATTACCAGCAATTATCAGGTGAGACCCGAAGGAATTATTCTTGCCGAAAAAGGTTCGACTCCGGTGATGTATCATCAAGGTTTGACCACAATTGTTGTTTGCGAAGCCGCCGCAATGACTCGTGATAAAAATCTCGAAAAAATCGCGCAAGGTGCCATTAATTATATTGTTTGGGCGCAAGACCCTGTTGGCGGCGGTTGGCGTTATTCTCCCAAACAACCGGGGGATACTTCAGGAATGGGTTGGAATTTTATGGCATTAAAAAGTGCGCAAATGGCGTACCTTAATGTTCCTCCCAGAACAATTCGCGGAGCAAAACATTTTCTCGATAATGTTGTTGGTATTGAGGGCGGAGCGAAATACGGTTACGAAAGTGCTAAAGACGGACCGAGAATCAGTTTGACGCCCATCGGGTTGTTGGGACAAATGTATATGGGTTGGAAATCCGACCATCCGTCCTTAATTAAAGGAACCGATTATGTTTCACAAACAGGACCGCAACTAAATAATATTTATTACTGTTATTACGCCACACAGGTATTGCACCATGTTGGCGGCGAAAAATGGGATAAATGGAATAAACGTATCCGCGATGAACTTATCAAACGTCAAGCGACGGAAGGTCACGAAAAAGGAAGTTGGTCAACCGATATTGGCGGAGGTTTGGTGGGCGGTTCCGGCGGTCGTCTGACCTGTACCGCGTTCGCAACAATGATTCTGGAAGTTTATTACCGGCATCTCCCGCTCTACCGAAAAACAACAACGGTTGACGCTTTTCCGTTGGATTAAGTTTTTCTGTTACAGTTCTTGCGAATTTACCGGACTAGGTTTGATTTTGTTATGAACATGTTCAATGCTTTTTCAGTTGATGTGGAAGATTATTATCAGGTGGGAGCGTTTTCCGGTATCATTTCGCCGAATGATTGGGATTCGCGGGAATCGCGGGTTGTTGCCAATATTCAAAAAATACTTGATATTCTTGACGCCGGTTCAAAACCGGTAAGCGGAACATTTTTTGTACTTGGTTGGATTGCGGAACGGTTTCCCTTTTTGGTTCGTGAAATTGCCAATCGAGGTCATGAAATAGCGTCGCATGGTTTTATGCATCAATTAGTGTACGAAATGACGGAAACGGAATTTCGAAACGATGTCCGCCGAACACGGTTGTTGTTACAGGAACAATCCGGTCAACCGGTAATCGGTTATCGCGCTCCCAGTTTTTCCATTGTTAAACGAACACCTTGGGCGCACCGTATTCTGGTGGAGGAAGGTTATTGTTACGACAGCAGTGTTTTTCCGATTCATCACGATTTGCACGGCAATGCGGATGCTCCGCTTGAAATTCACGATATAACAACAGAATCGGGAATAATCCGTGAATTTCCTCCGGCGGTTGTTCGGCGGTTGGGACAAAACATACCGACAGGCGGCGGCGGTTATTTTCGGTTTTTTCCTTATTTTATAACAGCTCACTGGCTCCGTTCGATCAACGCTTCCGGCAAACCGTTTGTGTTTTACATTCATCCTTGGGAGGTTGACCCGAAACAACCGCGAATCCCCAACGCTCCACTAAAGAGCCGTTTCCGGCATTACCTAAACTTGCACCGAACCGAATCACGCCTAAAACTTCTGCTCAACAATTTCAATTTCGTACCAATTCGAAAAGTGTTGAAACTTGAATCCTTGTAATTATTCAGTGGAATTTTGAGAAAAATTTATTTTTCTCAAAAAATTATTAAGAAGAAAAAAATTTTTCCTCTTGATTTCTGACTCGGTATCGCGTAAACTATGAATCTCATTCAATGGCGATACCTCTTTTTACCGTATTGTTTTGCGGTAAATGTCTCGCAATTATTTCAATAAACCTTATAAAATAAGGAACATAACGATGAAAAACTTAGTAGAAAACGCTTCGAAAAATTCACAGAAAAACACTCAGAACAATTCGGTGAAAAGTCAAATGTTAAAATGGGCAAGTCAGGGGGGGGGGGGCAACCGAGTTAAAAAGTTCTACGCCAATCTTTAAGGCAACATTTTTATGTGAGATT
>JAISBG010000127.1 GCA_031266315.1 Planctomycetaceae bacterium
AAATTTTTTTAGGTACACAGAGAACACAGATTTGTAGGGATTATCACAGAAATATTTTTTTATAACTCATGTTACATACCGTAGGTAAAAAAATGAAACCTCTACGAGGTTTTTGTTTGGTGGTGATACATTATTCCCTACGGGAAAAACATAGATGAATGGTCGAAAAATACCATGCGATTTATTTGCCCGTTAGGGCATTCATATCAATAGAAAAAATGCAAAAAATATAAATCAATCTCCGTAGGAGATTCATAATTACAAGGACTATTTAGACAACTCTGCGTAACAGAGTGATTAGAGTGATTTATGTGATTTATTGGAATATGGGAAGAAATGTACAATCCAGATTTTAATTCCCCCGAATTCGATGGACTTAAAAATGTAATTTCGGAAAAATAGTAACAGTTCACGCAACGTAAATGATCGTTACTGTATTGATTCGCAAAACCGAATAGCCCGATAGGGTTTTATTTCGATAACCGTAGGTATTTGACCTGCGGTCTAGCGATAAAAAACCTACTGCCTGAAAGGCAGGACTTAATACGGAAACGGGTTAAAATCCTGCCTTTCAGGCAGCGGTTTTAGTAGCTCATAACCGCAGGTCAAAGACCTGCGGTTATCGAAATCAAAGCCCTATCGGGCTACTACGCTTTTCGTATCAGTCGCACAAGATACATTGCGTGAACTGTTACGAGAAACAAGCATAAATCATACAAATCACATAAATCAAACAAATCACAGTTCAGACCAATGTTACGAAAATTATCAATCATTGTTATAGTTTTATTGTTTTGTTTTGTTTTTGATTCGTCTGGTTTAGGAATTGAGGCAATTGCGGAGGATATGGCGGGCAACGTTGCTGAAGTTACAAGTCAACCGGTTGAGCATATAACTTTTTTCGGGCTTCTGCAAGCCAGCGGCGTTATTGGTTATATTATTATTTTTCTTTCGTTTGTTGCGGTGGCGATAGTTATTGAGTTTTTGCTTACGGTTCGGCGCGGCGTGTTGATGCCGAAAGATTTAGCGGACAACGTACTGCAACAACTGACACAAGGTCAGTTGGGCGCGGCGATTCAATCTTGCAATGAAAATTCAAGTTTATTGGCGAAGGTTTTAGTTGCGGGAATGAAGGGGTTTGAATTTGGCTGGGACGAGGTTGAAAGAGGTGCGGAAGACGCGATGGAAAAGGAAGCCTCGAAACTTTACAGAAAAATCGAGTACCTAAATGTTATCGGCAATATTGCGCCGATGCTTGGTTTGCTTGGTACGGTTGTTGGAATGATCATCGCGTTCCAACAACTTGCCGAATCTGGCGGCGCGGCGAAACCGACAGACTTGGCTCAAGGAATTTATCTCGCCTTAGTAACAACCGTCGAAGGGCTTATTGTTGCGTTACCCGCTCTGGGATTCCACTCAATTCTCGCCGGACGTATTGCAACCCTAGTTTCAGAAACCGCAAATACCGCCGAACAAATATTAACACCAATCAAAAGAAGTTTTTTGAAAAAGAAATAATACCTAATCTTTTTAGAGACAAAAGAAACGTTGGGACATATAAGGACATGACTAACGAAAACATTTTTGATGATCACAGTTGTCACTAATGTCCCTTGTGTCCTTTTTGTCCCTTATGTCCCTTAAAAAAAAGAACGTAAAATGTCTTCAGATTATTATAAAATACTTGAGGTTTCCAAGGACGCGACGCAAGACGAGATACATTCGGCGTACCGGAAACTTGCGAGAAAATATCACCCCGACATGAACCAAAACGATCCCAAAGGTTCGCGGGAAAAATTCCAAAAAATACAAGAAGCATACGATATTGTCGGCAACACCGAAAAACGCAAAATTTATGATCAGTTTGGAGTTTCGCCGGATCAGATGGGATCGGGCGGCGGGCAGGGACCGTTTCAATGGTCATTCGGCGCGGGCAACCCGTTTCGTGGTGCGGGCGGTGGCGGTCTTGATGATTTGATCAACATGTTTAGAGGAATGGGTGCCGATGACGGTTCGGGTATTCGTCAACAACGTCGGGCAAGAGTTGGGGCGGATATTGAGGGTGAATTATCTATTCCGTTTTCTGTTGCGGTAAATGGGGGCAAGGTTGACAAGAAAATACGCCGTTCGAATTCCGCCAAAGAAGAAACAATCAGCATAACTATTCAACCGGCTACCGAAAACGGGAAAAAAATCAGAATTCAAGGCTTCGGAAAACCCGGACAAAACGGCGGCAGCGCAGGAAATTTGATCTTAACTGCGAGAGTTGAAGAGCATAATTCTTTCAGAAGGGACGGACAAGATTTGTACGTTACCGTGCCAATAACGTTGAAAGAAGCGGTATTCGGAGGCAACGCCGATATTCCAACTCCCAAAGGAATCATCTCAATAAAAATTCCAAAAGGCTCAAGCAGCGGAAAAAAATTAAGAGTCAAAGGCTACGGTGTCCCCGCAAACAAAGAAAAACCAAAAAACAACAACGGCGATTTGTACGCCGTTTTTTCAATCGTTTTACCGGAATCATGGAATGTCGAAGACGAAAACCGAATCAAAGAACTAAATTCAGAAATCCAATCACCCCGCGAAAACCTAAAATTCTGATTTCGTTTTTTTTTAAGGGACAGAAAGGACAGAAGGGACTTTATGGACTTGACTAACAATGAATATTTATGATACCTAATATATTTGTCCCTAATGTCCTTTATGTCCCTTTTGTCCCTTAAAAAAACTAGTAACTATTCAGTAGTTTTTAGTCGTTTAATTTAAGGTAATGATAACTATTACTCCGTAGGAGTTTTCCGTGAATAACCCCCAGTTTCAACTGGGGGTATGTAACATCAACGCCT
>JAISBG010000150.1 GCA_031266315.1 Planctomycetaceae bacterium
GCGGAAATGCCGGATAGGATTGCCCGATTGGAACGTGAATGTGCGGCGCGGAATTGGTTGGAGTTGTGCAGTGCGGCTCATCAACTCAAGGGTTCTGCCGGCAGTCATGGATTTGCCGAAATCAGTCTTGCGGCTGCGGAACTCGAAACCGCCCTGAAAACAAAACAACCCGAAGAACAAATCACAATTATCGTACAATATCTAACCCGTCTTTGCCGCCGTGTTACGGCAGGCTGATTTATTGTAACCGTTCACGAAGAATCAAAGTAAAAGTAATGTAGTTTGTTTACGATTCTTAAGTCCGTAGGACTTGCACATGGATAACCCCGTGCAAACGAAGTGCAGCACGGGGTATTGAGTAATACGCTTCCTCCTACGGAGAATTGCGTAGCAGTTCAACAGAAAACACTTGTTCTTGCCGAAAGTCTATTGAACTACTACGCAGTTCCGTGTGTTGTGGTTGCGTTTCCCCGTGCTGCACTTCGTTTGCACGGGGTTATCCATATTCAAGTCCTACGGACTTAAGAATCATGAGCAAATACATTATTACTTGATTATTCGTGAACGGTTACAAACTTGCAATCCTATTGTTCTGACAATTGTATCAATTGAAATAGTGTTGCTGTTTATGTATAATTGTTTGTGTGCCTGAAAAAGTACACAAATATATTTATTTATTATTTGCAGCACAAAGGTTAAAACATGGGCTACGACGTTACCTACCACCCGATTACCCGTGAAGAAATAAACGAATGGTATTTTGAACCGTTACGCGACGATACCGTAATTGACCGTTTGGCAGAAAAATATGGATTTCTTGCGGAAAATTATCGGTATTATATGCAGTTAGTCCAAAAGCATATCGCAAAGGAAAGTGAAGATGCTTCATTTGAACAAGCGCATGGTTTCATGATTGCAGTAGCTCAAGGACTCATGCGAAGATATGATTATTTTCGCGATTCATTGATGACAAACTTGCTTGTGGAAGATGACCGTTTTTACAAGTATGTTCAATCTTTTGCCAAATTTGTGCCGGATAAATACCAAAAGATGCGATTTGCCAACGGTATCGAAGGACATTGGTGCGGCGGTGTTTACATTCCGCCGGAAGCCGTCAAAGTATTGATTTATGACACGGAAAATGATCCCTTCGTCAAAAATGCCATGCTGAAAAACTTCGATGGTCAAGAGGAACTGGATCGTTTTCTCAATCTGTTACACTACGCCGAAGAAAACCAATTCGGTATTCTTGAAGCAACGGAAGTTGTGGTTCCTTTTACGGGTGAATATTTTAGTGACGCAGGAAACTGCGAACTGGGCTTCATGGAACGTGCTACCACCGACCCGTTCTTGACAACTCCGCTGAATATTATTTTGAAAAATATTGCGGTGAACGAAGATGATGATTTCGAATATGAAAATGTTCCCTTTGATCAAGATGACGATGTGATCCATTCACCGGAAGAACTTGCAGAAATGCGTGCTAAGAACAAACGGCAGACGCAATGTCTTTCCTTCCTTTGTGGTATTGGGTGTTTGGCGTGGTTTGGTTTAGGATGCTTCTTTGCTCATCAAATATGTTTTGAACAAAAAATCCGCAAAGAAGGAATTGTCTTAGAAGCATCCATTGAACAACGCTATGTCAAAAATGAATATCATTTTTTAGAATATAAATTTTCCAAAGACAATCAAGAATATAAGAAAAAGACCAGACTTAGTAAATCGGTGTGGAATCAATTAGAGGGGGAAAAAACAGTTTCCATTCGTGTTTTGCCGGACTCGCCGAAAAAAAACCGTGTTGAGATCAGCAATATTGATTTGACCGGTCTGTTTTTTTTAACTAGTCTGTCTTTTTTGATCGGTCTGTTCCTTCTCGTTGTATCAATTTTTACTTTTCTCGGATACAACTTTCGAAAACGTAACGGCGTTCATTATTTGCTAAAACCCAGACAAATCGTCGAAGATCGTATCGCAGAATTGGCAGAAAAAGAAAAAAACAAAAATCGTAACAACGAATAATGTTTCACCATACGGAACTTGAAACCGCCCTGAAAACAAAACATAGGAAAAGTAAAACGAGAACGAAAATAATAATGATTTTTTATTTTTGTAATATTTCAGTAGAATTTTCCTGATTCCATCGTATTAGATGTTTTCTAACAGAATAGTAATTTTCGTTAAAGGTTGGCAAATCATGGGTGGGCGACCTTTTGCTAAAAGGTCGCGTCGGCGTTAGCCGACAGTGAATTAGATTAACGATGGTAATTGGTGCCTCCACTGATTTTCGTCCATAAACAGGGGCAATGTCGGCTAACGCCGACGCAACCTTTTAGCAAATGGCGAAAGGTTGCCCACCTATGATTGCCCACCTCTTGTCGCGAATTTTTGTGTGTTTCATGTTTAAAACGAACTTTTCAATGTTTGGACACTTAATACGGTAGAATCATAAAATTGTTACGCGATGTTTCGTAAAATTGCCGCGATTTCTTCGGTTGAGAGTTCTTTGGGGTTGCCGGACATACTGGTTCCTTTCGAATCTTTTGCCAGAACGGGAATCATTGACGAGTCAATACCAAGATCGGAAAGCCGACGCGGAACTCCAAGTAAATCGCAAAGTTCTTCGACTTTGTTGATCAGTTTTTCCGTTGCAATGTCATCAGAGATTGCCGAGTCAAGCCGTAACAACAATCGGGCAAGCCGTGCGTAACGTTCCGAACAAATTCCGGCGTTTGTCCGAAGTGTGGAAGGCAGCATCAACGCACAAGCCGCACCATGTGGAATCCGGCAATGAACACCAAGTGCCGGAGCAATTCCGTGAGCCATGCCAAGTCCCGCATTGGCTAACGCTATTCCCGAAAGCAATGCGGCATGAGCAATTTTGTTGCGGGAATCTAAATCATCAGGTTGACGGGCGAGTTTCGGTAACGCTTCAAACGCCAACGGTAATCCTTGTTCAACCAACGTATCTGTAACAGGTTGATGACGGCGGCTGACATAACTTTCGAAAAGTTGTGTAACCGCATCCATACCGGATTCCGCCGTAACCTTCGCTGGACAATGCAACGATAATTCCGGGTCAATCAAGGCAAGACGCGGCATCATTCGGTCATCACGGAGACTTTTTTTGAACGGCGGTTGATAAGACGAAATGACCGCGTTTTTGGTCGCTTCGGCACCGGTTCCGGCTGTGGTCGGTACAGCAATAAGCGGCAACGGAGCCGCTTCAAGTTTCAGTCCGCGACCAACGCCTTCAAGATAATCCTGAACCGAAGCATTTTGAGTTTGCGGTAACAAAGCCGCCGTCGCTTTGCCAAGATCAAGAGCCGCACCGCCGCCGATTGTAAGAACAAAATCACGCGGAAGCAATGAATTTCGTAACCGTTCGACAAGCCGGTCAACATCAATTGTTTCCGGTTCATGGGAAATTGTTTCCGTACTTAAAATCGAAATACCTGATGTTTCGAGATCAGCGATGAGTTGCCGGATAATTCCTAGTTTTTCCAATGTCCGCGAACCAATAATAAGAACCGCCCGATTCCCCAACGGTTTCGCCAAAACACCGAGTTCACGGCGACTGCCGGCACCAAAAACAATTTTGTACGGAAAAATCAGATTGTATGAATTTATATTTCCGGTAGTCATTGGATTGATTTTGTTCTATAAATAGATGGAAAAAATACGGAAAATTTAATTTCGTGTTGTTTTGCGAAAAATAAAATTCTCTCTGTGGTTAATAAAATATAACTGATTCAACCATCAAATGAAATGATACACGAATTTTTATCGAAAATTTCACTGAAAGTAACTTCTTGTATGATTAACTTGTATGATTAACTTGTCTGTTATAGATATTGTATTTTATTTTTATTTTTTTTGTCGCTCTAGCGACAAAAAAAATAAAAATACAATACAATGAGAAAAAAGCTGTTGGGACTTCGTG
>JAISBG010000184.1 GCA_031266315.1 Planctomycetaceae bacterium
AGGCGGCACGGAGAATGCAGTGTTCAAATAACTTGAAGCAATGTGGAATTGGGCTTCATAATTTTCATGATGTCCAACAAGGGATTGTTCCATTGACAATCGGTGCAGACAGTAATGATTACATGCGACTATCATTTTTCCCATTACTTTACCCGTTCATCGAACAAGTACCGCTTTATGATCTTTTTGCCACAAATACTTGGGTTGGTACTGGTGGAATCACTTTCGGAGTTGCAGATTTTTCTGCATCTAGTACTGGACCACAGTGGTGGATTAACGCTAAAACCGAATATCCTGATTTTGAAAAGATTATTTCTGGTGTTTCCATTTATCGGTGTCCTACTCGGCGTGGTAACAGTTATACCGTTTATACAGAAACAGCTGTTTCGGATATTCCCGGACCACTCGGTGATTATGCCGCTCCGATCCTCCCTCTTGGTACTCAAGCATGGGCAGATTGTTATCGTCATAATCTCGTTGCAAGTTATCGGAATTTTGCATCACCCCTTCGTGTTGCTCTTCATCATGGAACAATTACAACTTCTTCAAAAAGTTTTTCATCCAGGGATAACTTTGCTTGGTGGACTGACGGATTGAGTAATCAACTCGTACTCGGTGAGAAACACATTCCTAAAGATTTCATTGGTATTAGTAAGAATGTTGTACACGCTGGAGTCGGAATGAACCATCTTGCTGACGATTGTACTTATTTGGTTGGCGGACGCTGGGGATTACCTGGTTGTGCACGGAACATTTTAAGTCTATCATCAACTCTATGTTCCGCTAATGATTATCCGGCACCAGGCATAGATCCACTTGTAACCCCAGGTGGTACGGCAAGCCATAGTTGGAACAACGGTATGAGTTCGGCTGCTGCATTCAGTGGTCAATTTGATTTCGGCAGTGCCCATTCGGGAATATGTAACTTTCTTTTAGGAGACGGTTCAGTACGTTCCATTAGCGTTACTGTTCCAAAACACGATTTACTCGCTTATCTTGTTCACGTTAATGACGGAACACCCATTCAATTACCCTAATGATCAAGTTTTTATTTTTGTACGTTTCTTCTATAACATGCTAGATACTGTTTACGCATAAATAGAATAAACATTAAAAAAATATAAAAAATGAAACAACTTTTTAAAATAAACAAGAATATATTTATGACACGGAATTTAGTATTAAGCACATCATTCATCCTACTTATATTATTTGTCGGATGTAATGGAAACATAAAAGTTTCCGGAAAAGTTCAGTTTCCTGATGGAAAAACACTTGAGCGAGGTGAAGTCGTTTTTCAATCGAAAAACCACATCGCTAAGGGAGCGATCGACAAGTCTGGTTATTTTACAATCGGCGGAACAAAAAAAGGAAACGGAGTTCCACCTGATTTTTATGCCGTTTATATAATGGGAGCGGTTGAACAAGATACTATGTTCGTTCCACCGAACGATGCACCGGATATGAAACGTTATCTTTCACTTGTTGCCTCGCCTTTTACGTCGGCACAAACAACTCCGTTGCATTTTAAAATTGATAAGCGAACCCATCTAGATATTTTTGTCGAATATCCTTAAATTCCATAATCTCTTTAACAAAAAACTTAAACTACAATGAAACATTTATTTTATTTTTTGATTGTAACGTTTTTACTTCCTCAGTTGATTATAGCTCAGGAGCCCGGAACCTTTAGAAATCCTGTTATCCCAGGATTCAATCCCGATCCGTCAATCTGTCGTGTCGGCGAAGATTATTATGTTTCGACATCCTCTTTCGAATATTTTCCTGCGTTTCCGATTTACCATAGTCGCGATCTGGTCAATTGGTCACTCGTAGGTAATATTCTTGACCGCCCGTCACAAATCAATCTTGAACAAATTAGACCTTCAGATGGTCTTTTTTCACCCACCTTACGATTTCATAACGGACTTTATTATACCACTTACACCCTGTTGAGATATGAACCGAAACAACATATCACCAATTGGTTGGTTACTGCGTCCGATGCAAAGGGACCGTGGTCAGATCCGGTTTGTATTATAGATGAACCACTCTGGCGTATTGATCCGTCGTTTTTCTTTGATGATGACGATAAATGTTATTTCATGGCAAACAGTTATATTCCGGGTGAAGAAGGCGGGCATCGGCGACGAATCCTCATTCAGGAATTTGATCTTACAACGAAAAAACTAATCGGGGCGTGGCATGAAATTGGCAGAGGCAGTACGGAAAATTCAGGTGTTGCTGAAGGGGCTCATATTTATAAGCGTAAAGGTTATTATTACCTGATGATAGCGGAAAACTTTCCAGGTCGGGGACATACAGAAACTATCAGCCGTAGTAAATCAATTTTTGGTCCTTACGAACAGTGTCCGCATAAACCTTTGATAACGGTAGCAAAAAATGTTTCGCCTGACGATATATATGTACACGGAAAGGCTTTTTATAGTGCCGGACATGGTGATCTTGTTGAAACACCCCACGGCGAATGGTGGATGATTCTTTGGGCATGCCGAAAGAAAGAGGTTTTGGGTCGAGAAACCGTGTTGGTTCCGGTCGAATGGAATGAACAAGATTGGCTAGTAGTCAATCCGAATTTGGGTTATGTTCGATTTGATGAACGCCTCCCCAAAGGATCAAAAGGGTTGAACGAAAATCCGATCTTTCGCGATGAGTGGGATTCACCTAAATTAAAATCATGCTGGATGTTTGTTCGAGTACCAGATCGAGAATTTTGGTCTTTGACGGTCAAACCAGGATTCTTACAGATTCCCCTCTTACCGGCAACAGCGACACATCCCTATAAGACCGGATGTCCTGCGTTCATTTCGTTACGTTTAAAAAACCATGATTACGACATTATCACGAAGCTCAATTTTGAACCAACTGGGAAAAATGAAGAAGCCGGTTTACTTTTACGTCGAGGCGAGGTGAGTCTGGCTTTATTGAAAGGAAAAAAAGATTCTGGTAATGTTGTTCGTATCATATCACTTGAAAAAAACAATAGAAAAGTGTTGGTCGAAAGCGAGGCTTTCGAAAAAGGAGAAATATTTTTGAAAGTTTCTTGTCGAAACGAAACAGAACTCATGTTTTTTTACTCTTTGGACAATTCAAATTGGATTGCAGTTGGAGAAAAAACTGATGGTTCTATTCTTGGTCGAGATGCACCTCAGGGATTTTGGACAGGTACCACTGCAGGGATATATACAAGTAGTAACGGTATTACAAGTAATAATGTTGCAAGCTTTGATTTTTTTGAAATGAAAAATTTTCCGTCTGATTAGTTAATGACTCATGTTACGTACAAGATGGGGAGTTTGTGTCATGGTTTTGTCGAATTATTCTCAACCCCGCAGAGGTGGAATGTGCATAACCGGCAGTGAAGCGATAGCGCAACCGCCGGAGAACAAGCCGCTCACATCAACAAAGTCCCGCAGGGACGACATTATCAAAATATTGACAAAGATCATAAAATTATCTCGCCCTTGCAGGGCTTTGTTTGGGAGGAGTCCGAACCGGCGGTTGCGCTGCGCTACACCGCCGGTTATGCAACATCACGCCCCATGCGGGGCTACGGAAAATGTCCTTTGACAAATTTTCTGCCTATCGTGCGTAACATGAGTTACCTCATTGATCATTTTTAATGAGGTAATGAGGTTCGTCTATTTTTGCCGTTTTTGCTACTGAGGTTATTTTGTCAAGTTGTTTTTGTTAGAAAAATTAGGTTGCGAAAACTTAATTTCGATCCTTTGAAAAATACTAAATAGAACACTAACGGAGTACAGTTGCTGTTTTCCAGCCGTATCAGATTTTTTATTTTCCGCCGAGTTTTTGTCGTAAATATTTTGCTCGTGCGATATCGCGTTCTGTTTGGGATAATTCACCGCCGTTGTGTTTTTGGAGGTGAGCGGGTTGGGTGTTTAGAAAGAGATTATTGACAACCGGAATATCCGGCTCGTCAAGCAACCCCATATTGATGCCAAGCCGAATACTCGAAAGATGATGCATGGTCTCAATACTGGAAATAGTTCTTGCCGTTTTGAGCAATCCCATTGCCCGACTGCATCGATCCAGAATAATTTCATGACGTTCCTTCAACAAAAATTCACGGGCTTGACGTTCATAAGCGACAATTTGCGGGACAATATCACCGATTTTTTCAATCAATTCCAATTCCGTACGTCCTAATGTTGCCTGATTGCTGATCTGGTAAAAATCGCCGACCGGTTGCGAACCTTCGCCGTAAATTCCCCGAACCGCAAGATTGACCTTTTGGAGCGAACGAAAAACTTTGTCAATCTCTTTTGAAACCACCAACGCCGGAAGATGAAGCATAACACTAACTCGCATTCCTGTTCCGACATTGGTCGGACATGCGGTTAGATAACCATATTTGTTATGAAAAACGTATTGCAGCCGGTCTTCAAGTTTGTCATCGACATTATTGATACGGCTCCAGATTTTTTCGGGATTAAAACCGCTGGTCATTCCGTGAATCCGTAAATGATCTTCTTCGTTGACCATGATACAGAATTGTTCGTTTTGATCAATCAATGCCGCGCGGGCACCTTCGGTTTCAACCAATTCGCGGCTAATCAATTGGCGTTCCCAAAGGTAAGTGCGATCCAGTGAATCCAGTGATTCCAAATCGACAAAGTAAAAACTATCTTTTTCAAAAATATTCAAAGCCGCGTTTTGAACGGCATCTCGAATTGACTTCCGATCTTGTTCGGTTGCCCGCGTGATGAACGGAAAACCGGAAAGATTTCGTGCTAACCGGATTCGGCTGGAAATGACAATATCGTTTTCCGGTCCGTTGCCCAAGAGCCATTCGCTTAATTGTGAGAGCATTCCGTCAATTTTCATTCTGTTTCGATCTCCTTTATTTTATCGCGAAGTTTTGACGCGCGTTCATATTCTTCGAGTTGGATTGCCTCATTCAAATCGCGGCGGAGTTTAATGAGAAATGTCCGCTGGTTTGAATTGCTTCCGGTTCGTTTGGGAATTTTGCCAATGTGTTCCTGAACCCCGTGAATATTGATAATCAATGCATCTAATTGTTTGGAAAAACAATCGTAATCGTTGGGACAACCCAACCGCCCGCGACTACGAAAATCATAGAAACTAATTCCGCATACCGGGCAAGTTTGCTGATCAAGTTCTTTTAATTCTGCTGCCGCTTTGTTTGCGGACATTTGTTTTACCATACCTTGTGAGAGGGTTGTTGACAGATTAGATGAAGCATCGTTCTGTACGGAAGAATCGTTCAGATATTCTCGGGCGTGTTCTTCGCAAAGATGATGTTCCAACGGTTTGGCTCCTGTCAATTCCGTGATATGGAAAGTCGCGGCTTTTTCACATTTTTGACATTTCATTATT
>JAISBG010000207.1 GCA_031266315.1 Planctomycetaceae bacterium
TTAGTCGAACTTCTTGTGGTGATTGCGATTATCGGCGTGTTAATCGCACTTCTATTGCCAGCGGTTCAGGCGGCGCGTGAGGCGGCAAGACGGATGCAGTGTTCGAATCACTTGAAACAATTCGGTATTGCACTGCACAACTATCACGATGTTCATGGCACATTTCCTGCCTTAAGATGTCAGGGAGGAACAAAAGGCTCAACAAATTGGACGGGAATATTCAGCCTATTTCCGTTTATGGAACAACAATCCGCTTACGATACAATTATCGGTGAAATGGGAACCAATGCCGGACCCGATCCTGTCGGTGCTCCTACTGTCGGCAAAACTCGTGTCGCTACTTTGTGTTGCCCGTCTGACTATGGATCAATGAAAATCAATGATCAGGCTGGTTATGAATGTTACAAAACGAGTATTATGATGTCGGTTGGCGATGTTATCAATAATAACTATATCGATAATCCGCCTGATACAATAGCGTACACTAAAGACTCCCTTAAAATGAGAGGAATGTTTTTTCCCCTTTTTTGGAAAGGACTGGAAAGTGTTAGCGATGGTACATCAAATACCATTGTAGCAAGTGAAAGCGTTTGTACCGACACAACAAGCAGTACTAATCCTAATCCCAAAGTTAAAGGGGGAACTGTCTATGATTCCACAATCTGGACAAGCGGAACAACTGCAACAATAAATCCTTCCGTTTGTATAGGAAAACGAAGTTCTTCCAACCCAACGTTATTAACAACTACTCTCTATCGATCCTTTCGTGGAGCAAGAATTTTTGATGGACGTACAGTAATGATTGCTTTTGTAACATCTTTACCGCCCAACTCGCCCAATTGCCTTTATACAGATAATCTTAACACGTTTGGATTCTTCTCCACATCAAGTTTTCATTCTGGAGGAGTAAACAGTGTTCTGGCTGATGGTTCCGGACGTTTTATTTCCGAAACGATCAATTGCGGCAATTTAAGTAATAATTATAAACCGATTGACTATTATCAAGGTACCAGTCCGTTTGGTATTTGGGGAGCGTTGGGTTCATTAAACGGCGGGGAAACTGTTACAGTACAGTAGTTTGATCATAACCGCTCACAAATTGTTACGATAACAACTTTTTAGCGAAAAATGACTTGCCAACATTTAATATTTATGAATGGTTATGTATAATCAATGATACTTATCCTGTTTCAGAATCTATTTTGGCAAGCCATTTAAAATTTTTTTAACCCTTTATATTGTGAGGTAAAAATGTTACAAATGTTATTGACATTAATTGTTTTTCTTTTGACCGGTCTGCTGTTCGCGGGAGAAGCAACGGTTTTTGTTGCGCCGTCGGGTAATAATACCAACGATGGTTTATCCGAAATCAACGCTGTTGCAACAATTGATAAAGGACTTGAAATCGTCCGTACTAAAAACATCAAAAACCTGTCTATCAAAGGTAAACACCGAATCGAAACTCCTATTGTCTTAACACCGAAAGATTCGGGACTTACCGTAACAGGTCATGGAATTATTGACGGAAGCCGAATCATTACCGGTTGGAAACCGTACAAAAACGGTATCTGGCAAGCAGAAATCCCTGAAGTCAAAGAAGGAAAATGGTACTTTCGTCAAATTTATGTCGGCGGCGAATTTCGGCAACGCGCAAAAACTCCCAACGAAGGTTTTTACTGTGTTGCCGCCTGCCCCGAAGGAACTCCCAAAACAACCGGTTATAGTATCCATTGCCAATCCTTTGAATTCAAACCGGATGACATTAATCCGAATTGGAAAAATATTAACGATATTGAAGTAATCGTTTATTATTTTTGGAACGATAATCATCTGCCCATTGAATCTATTGATACGGAAAAACATATTGTCCGTTTCAAACATAAAAGTTGTAAAACTTTCACAGACGGTCATTCCGAAGACGGAGCGAGATATATTGTTGAAAATGTTTTCGAAGCTCTTGATCAACCCGGCGAATGGTATCTCGACAAAGTTGCCGGAATCGTTTATTACATGCCGAAAGAAGGTGAAAATTTGAACAAAATTGAAGTTGTTGCCCCGTTTGCTAAAGAGCTGTTACGATTTGACGGCAAGCCGGCGGATAACAATTTCGTTTCCAACGTTAAATTACAAAATATATCGTTTCAATATTGTCATTTCGAACTTCCGCCGGGCAAAGTTAATAGTCTTCAAGATTCTTCGGAAGTTGTTGCCGCTGTTAATCTGACGGGTGTGAAAAATTGTACGTTTACAGAATGTCTATTTTCAAATTTCGGAACATTTGGGATGGAGTTAAAATCAGGTTGTTCCGCTGTCAATATTATAGGATGCCGTTTTGAAAATCTCGCTGCCGGAGGAATTCGTATCAATGGCGGAGAAGCCGATTCCAATCCGCTGACTCATACAAAAAATAATGTCCTTTTACAAAACGAAATTGTAAATTACGGACAGATTTATCCGTCGGCGGTTGGAATTATTGCACAACATTCTTACGGAAACAATATTTCTCGAAATCATATTCATCACGGTTATTACACCGGTATTTCACTCGGTTGGGTTTGGGGATATGGACGGAGTATTTCACAGGACAATATTGTTGAACATAATCATATCCATCATATTGGTCAGGGATTATTATCCGACATGGGGGCGGTTTATACTGTGGGACCGTCGCCGGGAACGATTATCCGAAACAATTTGATTCATGACATCGACGCACACCAATACGGCGGCTGGGGAATTTACAATGATGAAGGTTCTGCTGGTATTCATGTTGAAAACAATATCGTTTATAATACGAAATTCGCCTGTTACGATATGCACTTCGGAAAAGAAATTACTATTCGTAATAATATATTCGCGATGGGCAGGAAAGATCAAATCAGCCGGACACGCGGTGAAAAACATCCGAGTTTCTATTTTGAGAACAATATTATTTACTGGAAAGAAGGGATACTGTTCACCGGCGATTGGAAAGATAAAGAGTACAAATATTATACGCATCCGTATCATGGAGAAACCGATCAAAAACGAAACTTTGAATCAAATTGGAACGTTTTTTATAATCCGAACCTGAAACCCGAAGAAGTCCAATTCGACGGCGGTTCGTTTGACGATTGGAAGAAACGCGGTTACGATAACAATTCAATTTATGCTGATCCGATGTTTATCGATTCGGAACACTTTGATTTTCGTCTCAAACCGGAATCGCCTGCGTTGAAACTCGGATTTGAAGAAATTGATTTGCGTCTTGTTCCCGGACAGTAAAATTGTAATAACAACTTTAGGTACGGTTTTCACTACCGTCAGCCTGATGTTGACCAACTTTTAACAAAATTTCTACTGAATAATTATGGGAAATCAATGTCAATGGTAAATAAATAATGTATTATAGATTATGTGCAAGCGAAAAGGTGTGCTGGTGTGCCAATTTTTTGTCAATTGGTGTGTTCTTTTCGCCTACATATATTGCTGCGATAAATATAAGCCGTATTGTTACGGTAAAATGTTTGTAATGATTTTATAAAAACTCTTAAATAAGGAACAATAACATGTCAGACTCCAATTCTCAACCACTCAATCCGAACCGACGAAAGGTATTAGGTAAAATTTTTGCCGGCGGTGCCGCACTTGCAACCGGAACAGCGTTTCTCAGTAATGAGGAACAGGTGTTAGCCGAAAAACTTGCGGAGGAATCTTCTAAAACTGCTGCTAAAGATGTTACAGTTGATGCTCTTTCCGGTGCTTCCCGTACCCATACAAACTGGGGTAAACTTTCCGATCTGAAAAAGCCGATGAGCAAAGCGACCATCAAAGGAATCGAATTGAGCCGGCTCATGATGGGCGGTAATCTTATCGGCGGTTGGGCACATTCCCGCGATTTAATGTACGTTTCCGAACTTGTTAAAGCCTATCACACACGCGATAAGATTATCGCTACATTCAAAATGGCAGAAGCCTGCGGAATCAATACGTACAACGGTCATAATTCCCATATCGGATTTTTGAACGATTATTGGGAACATTCCGATGGAACGTTACATTTTATTGCTGATTGTAGTTCCATTGATGTTGCAAAATCCGTCATCGACAAAGGCGCGACTGCTTGTTATCATCACGGAGGAGTTGCCGATCAGTTGGTTGCGGAGGGAAAGGTGAAAGTTCTGGGTGAATTTGTTGAGGCGATTCGTAAAGAAAATGTTCCCGTTGGAATCGGCGGACATAAACTTGAAACAATTTCCCAATGTGTTGAAGCAGGAATCGAACCGGACTTTTGGATGAAAACAATTCATCACGGAAATTACTGGTCTCGTATGGCGGATAAACCGGAACAAGGAAATGTATTTTGTTGGGAACCTGAAAATGTAATTGAGTACATGAATTCGCTCAAACAACCATGGATCGGTTTCAAAGTTATTGTTGCCGGAGCGATTCCTCCCAAAGATGGTTTTCGTTATGCGCTGGAAAGCGGTGTTGATTTTATGTGTGTTGGAATGTATGACTTTCAAATCGTCGATGATGTCAATATTTGTATGGATATTCTCCAATCCGACCTGAAACGAAAACGCACATGGTGTTTTACCTAATTGTTTTATCTAATTGTTTTACCAAATGTCTGATACTTCCTTGTAGTACATAAAATCAACATCTGCACTCAAAATCTACGCAGTCTTAAAACTGCGGCGAAACGAGTATTAACACAAATATTATCAACCCTTTATTTTACACGCTTATTATTTATGTTACACCATAAATTGCAACTCGTTATTTGTTGGTCAATCTTTTTGGGGCTGTTTAATCTTATCGGTTGTCAGTCAGAACAACGTCCGGACGGATTACCTGATCTTGTTCCATTTCAACTCATCGTAACACAAGACAACCAACCGTGTATCGGAGCCGGTGTTCAACTTGTGTCGCCGGAAATTCCTTTTCCTGTAACAGGACAAACAGATGCTAATGGTGTTGCCCGTCTTGTTACTTATGGTCGGTTTTCAGGTGTTCCGCAAGGAACTTACAAAGTTGTTGTTATCAAAACAGAAACAGAGGGAGAAACTTCGGGTGAAAAACAAACTCAGCCTATTTTTATCTATTCTCTCGTTGATCCGTCGCTAACCAACCGTGAAACAACAACATTAGAAATTACTGTCGAAAAAAGTAAAAAATCGGCAACATTGGATGTTGGTAAATCCGTTCGTGTGTTGATTGATACAATTAAACCGGATAGAATTTGAATCAAAATTCCATTTCGGTTTGAATGTTTTAAAATCATATTGATAATATTGAAACAGTAGTTGAAATAAATAATTACTTATAATTTCAATTACAAGAGTATTTCCATTTTATTAATTTTTTTGTAAGGGTTTAATCATGCAAAAATTAAATTATTTTGTTGTGTTATTAGTCGCCATGTTTTTTGTTCCGACAATTGAAGCGATGCCGCCAATTCCTGACAATGGGTTGGTTCTTCATCTTGACGCGGGGCAAGCTGTTGAAACAGACTCGGAAGGTTATGTTGTTCGTTGGAATGATCTTTCTCCGAATAAACGAACAGCTATTGTTCCTCAAGGACGTTCCGCTCCCCGACATGATTCTCGCCGCCGGTCAATCCTGTTTCAGAATGGAACGGGTCTTTATATCGACGAACAGATTATTCCCGCCGATATGCAGAATGTGAGTGTCTTTGCTGTTGCCGAATATAATAACGCTTTTTCTTTTTCGATTCTCGGTTTGAGAACCGGTATCGTTCCGCTCGTTCAACTTGATGTTGACGGTAACGAAAAGGCTCGCTGGATTGTTCGTGATACGAAAAATCAAACCATCTCTGCAGAAATTCCTGCTGTTTTCGGTTTTAACACACTATTCGGCGGTATTATGAAGGATACAGAAAATGGAACAACAATGTCTGTTTTCTATCATGATCAAGAAAAAACAGTAACAGATTCTCGTTTGAATTTGCCGTTGTTTGTTAGGGGTTTATTCATTGGTTGTCTCGGTGCGCCGCAATTTTCTTGGACAGGAACGATTTCCGAAATACTCGTTTATGACCGTGCTGTTTCAGTAAATGAAATCACTCAGATCAAAAAATATTTATTTCAAAAACATCAGATTCAAAAAAATATTCCGTCATTTCAGGATTCTTGGAACGTTTTGAATGTTCCACGTTACACAAGTTCGGTTGATCAGGAAATTTCGACTGATGTTTGTGTGGTTGGAGCGGGCAGTGCCGGTTGTGCAGCGGCAATTATTGCTGCACGTGAAGGTGCGAATGTCGTTTTGGTTGAACGTCAGGAATTGCTTGGCGGAACCGGAACCAGTGCCGGAGTTAGTGGTTGGGAACCGGGACCGGGTTGTTCGTTGGCACGGGAACTTTTCGAACG
>JAISBG010000209.1 GCA_031266315.1 Planctomycetaceae bacterium
AAAACTCCTGAAAAGAATCCCGAAAAAGACGCAAGAAAACACTCTGAAAACAAAAATGTCGCCAAACGTTAAAAACTTTTTAACCCGAAAAAAGGTGGGTGACCTTTCGCTGAAAGGTCGCGCCGGTTGAGTCTTACTCAATTCCCAAACGGTTGGCAACACAAATTGCCGTCATTAATCTGATTCACAGTCGGCGAGTACGCCGACGCTTTAAAATGGATAGTTACGTTTAATCCAAAGTGACCGTTTTTCCGTCTTCGACATCGCTATAGGGAACGAGGATAGATTCAACGGGAGTGCTTACTCTGACACCGCGAACCACGCCGTCACCCAAAAGAAATTGGCAAATTCCCGGATGATAACTTCCAAATCCACTTCGATGAGCAGGAGTTGTCGGTCTATCGGTTGGACTGATTGCTAATGGGTATGAATCTGGAGTCATTATATAATCCCAGTTCCAATGGAGAATCGCTCTTGCCATCGCTGGTGTTCGATAGGCGGTGTCCCTCGTTCCTCCCAAATAGGAACAGTCACCTGCAAGATGTTGAGAGGTTTCACTTGATTTGTTACATAATCCCAGATTATCCTGTGAAATATGTTTTTCACCAACAAAGAACTGATTACTTGTTCCATCAACAATTCTTGCAAAAGTGTCTCTGGGACTCCATTGAGGGGCAGTACCAATTGAACGGCGAAAAGGACCCCGCATTACCTGCGCATTAATTTCGTTACCGATTATATACCAGTTCGCATCAGTACGTGTTGTTTCGGTTTGTCTGCTAACAGCATAGCCTTGCCCAAGACAGACAAAGGCATAATCTGTTTGTGGTCCTGGTCGGCAATCGGAGTAAGTATTACCCGCTGTCAAACCGTTATTGACAATGAGCGAACCACCGCCGCGACGAGTTGGACAACGGTAAGCCGTTACAGAACCGAATGCTTTGCGGTAATCATCATTCATGAGAACACCGCTTGTTCCACCGCTTCCGGCTGCTCCAATCCACCAGTTTTCGTTCAAGTCATTTTGGATGCCACGCGCCATAAGAAAATTATACAGCGGTATTTGTTCCATAAACGGGTAGATCAACCCCCAAAAACTAACGGCATTCTCACGGATTGCCGATGGCGGCAAACCGTTATTAGTGTCGTGGAAGTTGTGAATGGCAATGCCCTGCTGTTTCAGGTGGTTGGCGCACTGCATTCGTCTTGCCGCCTCTCGTGCGGCTTGAACCGCCGGTAACAACAATGCGATTAACACGCCGATAATCGCAATCACCACAAGAAGTTCGACCAACGTAAAGCCGAACCGTAAAGAATGGGAAAGAAATAAAAATTTTGCGGAAAAACCGTTGGAAGACCTACACTTTTCGTTGTTATTTCTTAACTCTCTATCACATACTGCCCCCCCCCCCCTGACTTGCCCATTTTAACATTTGACTTTTCACCAAAAACATTGCAAAAAGCCCGACCAAACAAATAACTAAATTTCCCATCGTCATTCTCCTTATTTTCTAAAGTTTTAAAAAAATAATCGCGGAACAATTACCGCAAAACAATACGGCAAAAAATATGTACCGCTATTGAATGGGATTAATATTATCAGAAACAATACCGGATGTCAAGAGAAATCTTTTTTTTGAGAAAAACTTTTTCGGTAGTTTTGGAATTTTTTAGTAACCGTCTATTTAATTTGTAGAATTTTTCTGATTCTACCGTATTAGGTGTCTCCCAACGGAATCGTCAAATAATTAATATTTCATCGGCAATCATAAGCCAGCAATCATCAGGTGGGCGACCTTTCGCTGAAAGGTCGCGTCGGCGTTAGCCGACTGTGAATCAGATTAACTACGGCAAAATGTGTTGCCTTCCGTTTTGGAGTCAATAATAAACCAACCGGCGCAACCGCCCAGCGGGCGGATTGCCCACCTCTTTCACGATTTTTCGTGTGTTTCGCGTTTAAAACGAACTTGTCAATGCTTGGATACCTAATACGGTAGAATCAGGAGAGTTTAATCAACGAGTTGCAGGTTATCGCGGTGGACGACTTCGGTGTAAGCGGTTATTCCTAAAATTTTGCGGATTTCGGAGGTTTTTTTGCCCTTGATTAAGAGAACCTCTTTGATACTGTAGTTTGTCAGACCGCGAGCAATCTCTCTGCCGTTACGGTCAATTATTGTTACGATTCCGCCTTTTTCAAACGTTCCATCGGCATCGATAATACCAATAGGAAGAAGACTCTTGCCCTTTCGACAAACTGCGTCCGCTGCTCCTTCGTCAAGAACCAGCCGACCTTCCACCCGAACCGCAAAACCAAGCCAACGTTTTCGGGCGGTCAGAAAATTGTTTTGCGTTAGAAAAACAGTTCCAACTTCTTTGGCAGCAAAAAGATCACCAAGTGTTTCGGAATGGTCGCCGTTGGCAATAATCACATTGCCGCCGGAACCTGTAATCATTTTCGCCGCTTTGAGTTTGCTTGACATACCGCCCTTGCTGCGGGTCGAACGTTTTTCTGCAACCATTTTCAACAAATCCGGCGACCAGTTTTCAACAACCGGAATTAGTCTGGCTTCCGGATCTGCCGGATCACGATCAAACAATCCGTCAACATCCGTCAACAAAATCAGTAACGGTGTTTCAAACAGGTTGGCAACCAAAGACGCCAACCGGTCATTATCGCCAAAGGTCGTATGAAGTTCGTCAACACTTATTGTATCGTTTTCGTTGATAATCGGTAAGGCTCCGTAATTAAGAATAGTTCGGATTGTGTTTCTGGCATTGAGATAACGTTTGCGGCTGGAAAGATCATCGGCAGTCAGCAAAACTTGAGCCGAATGAATACCGTGACGGTTAAGAAAACGTTCATAGGTTTCGATTAATTTTCCCTGCCCGATAGCGGCAACGGCTTGAAGTTGGGAGAGTTCAGCCGGACGTTCCGACAAACCAAGCCGCCCCATCCCCGCCCCCACCGCACCAGAACTAACAAGAACAATACGCTTTTTTCGGAAAATCATCCGGCAAAGATCGTCCGTAAGTTGTGCAATCCGTTCTTCATTCAATAAACCATTTTTAAGCGTCAGAACATTCGTTCCAACTTTGACAACAATCACATCAGACGTTTTCAAAATTTCATCACGAAGCAAAGATGGCATAGCAACATGGAATTGTGTTGACCGTAAAATAAATATCAGTACAGATTAGTTGTGATTATATCAGATTTTGTGATTGGTAACAATTCACACGATTGTCTATTCCGTAGGATTACAAGTTTTTTCCGAACAAAAATTTGAGAATCGTAGTATGAGGCAGTCGATATTTAACAATCAATTATAAGTAACTTCTAAAAACCCATTTTTTTGACAGGATTAACAGAATTTACATGATAAAAAATCAAATAAAATCCGGTAAGTCATGTATATCTTGTCAAAAAATAAATCTTTGTAAAGGTTTTTAGGAGTTGCTTTAATAAGATTCATCAACTCAATGATTTTCTTTGTCGTCAAGGTGTGCTTATCAAAAGTGGTATTATTGTTGACGGCACTTTTGTCGATGTTCCGAAACAATCAATATTATGGCGGAATTATTGATGTTTTCTTTTCGCGTTTTCCGCGAATTATTACGTAATCTATTGCATTGGAAACATATAAGTCGCCTAAAATATACTGTTTTTGTAAATCAAAAATGAAATCAATATTTTCAAAAATGATAACTTCCGGTATAAAATCGTTGCGATAATTAGCGGTTTTTTGATATTCTTCTGAATAAAAAACCCAACGAAATTCAAGAGAAGGAATCTCATTTTTGAGAAGACGCATAATCGAATATTCAAACGCACCTGATTGAGTATTACAATGAAATCCGATTTTATTGGTATTGTGTTTTTTAAGATTTTTGACTAAGGTCAGATAATCCGGTGTATAAAATGGTATTGTTCGGAAATATTTAGCCTGATGTAAAAAATAGAATTGATCAGATAGTGATCTATTCGAATATTCAAATTCAGTAACAATTTCTGGAGCCCAAAGAGCTTTTCCCATTGGCAACAGACGATAATTCGTCATCACAAAAACCTGATTTTCGAAACCGTTTTGTTTTAACCATGTTTGAAATTTTTCCTGATATTGAGGCGAAACAGTAGTAACATCTTGAGTAATAAATGATTGCACCGGATCGTATGTAAGAGAACCATAAAGAGTACATAAAGAACAAACCGCCCCCGAAACAATCAGACAAAACACTAATTCCGTTTTCGGTTTTGAAACATGCCGCATCAAATAAAAAGCGATAAACGGTGACGTCGCAGCAAAATAGGGAAGAAGCAATCGTGAACCGCATACTTGCCAACGGAATAAAAAACAGAAAAAAAGAAATCCCAAAAACAAAAGTAACATAAAAATTGCCGGATGAATCGAATATTCGTTTTTTTCTGAAATTAATTGTTGCCGAAATATTTCCTGAAAACAACAGTAGGAAGCAAAACAAAGAAACAATAATAGTGTCAAGTGTCCCAGTTGAATGTCATTGAAGTAAAATATTGCAGTGTAATGATATATGGAATCATTACTCGAACTGCCAACAGGTATAAATGTTGTTTTAGGATCATTCCATGATATTCCAAGCAAGTCATGAACAATTTGTACGAGAATGACGTTAAGTTCGTTCAGCTCTTGCCACGGGCAGAGTAATTGATATCCGAAATACCGCAGAGCGTTGCTGACTGTTGTTTTAATGCCAAATTCTTGATTGATAACGATTTGGTTGAGGTCGGCAGAACCAAACGGAGAACCGCAAAGAGTGTAATTACGAATAAAAAAAGGGGCGTTGAAAAGAATAAACAGAAAAATTAGTATCAAATAAATTGGTAAAACTCGATGACGGAATTTTCTTAAATATCCAAAACCAAACCAGATACAGAACGGAATTGCAAAGACGGCAACAGTGAGTTTTGTGTTGATACCCAATGAAACAAAAATGCCCATCACTGTAACAAAATCCCCCCCCCCCCCCCCCCAATTATCTATTTTATCTGTTTTATCAGACGTGATTCTGAATGACTTGATGCCGAAATAAAGAAATCCTAAAAAGAAGAATGTTGCCGTAACATCTGTTTGCGGTTGTACTGATTGAACCAGAAGAATCGGTGAACCCAAAAGAATGAGGAAAGAAAAAGTTTGTCCCCATGTATTTAAACCGATTTCGTATCCCAAAAGTGATGCCAATATAAAAACACCGAACAACATACCCAATTGAACGGTATTATCAAAATAATCGTTACCGCTTAACATTTCCAATTGTAATATTATATACTCACTGAATGGAGGAAAGAAAATCTGTCGCGGCTCATCGCATGGGTAATGCTCAATGTTCTTGTTTTGGATCCAATGAAAAACTCTTGGCAAATGATAAGTCATTGCATCAGGTGTGTGCGGCGGGTCATTAAACGTTACGAAGGCAAGCGGTAAAATAACCAAAATACCAACTCCGATGATTATCCGACGAATTGACGGATTAGACGGTTGTGTTCGGAGTTTGCGGATTATTTCGATAAACCGTTTACGCCGCCGTAACAATAGAATGCCCAATATCACCGCCGAACAAAAATAAAGACAGGAAAGAGCCGTCGCGTTCAAACACCGTAAAAAAGAAAGCCCTTCCGTGAAAAACCAGATTTCCACACACAAAAAAAGTAAAGCATAGATAATTGATTCACGGAACCAAGGTGATGAATTGGGTAACAAATCTCGTTTCCGGGAAAGACAAAAAGCCCAGAGAACCAACATATTCAGAAAAAAAGGAATCAGTAACATGACCATCTAAAACATGTTAATATTTCAAGGTGTAAAAAATGAGTAGAACACTATTTTAGTAACTCATGCTACGCACCGTAGGTAAAACAGTCGGCAAAACATACCATAGAATTGGAAGTTTTTCCCCGCCCCTTTAGGGGCATTGCATAACAACCCACCGCAACGCAGTGGGTTGTTATTTAGCTCCTGCGTAACATGAGTTATTAATGAGGTAATGAGGTTGGTTTGGAAGGAATCAATAGGCTAC
>JAISBG010000213.1 GCA_031266315.1 Planctomycetaceae bacterium
GCGATCACAATGTACCAACAAAATCAAACAAATAGTTTTGGCAACTCATAACTACCATAGTGCCGCTAAGGTACTTCCTCCCGGTTCCGCTCCGTTCGGAAGTACTGCTAATTCTTATGACCGGATGCGAAAAAACACTTTTGTTTGTTTGCTACCCTTTCTTGAACAAGAACCTCTTTACAATGTTTTCACTGGTTCATTTGTGACAAGTAATCCGGGAGAGACAACAGGTGGTGTAACAGGAACCGGAAGTGGTCAGATATGGTGTGCGGCTCTTTCGGCTTTGCACTGTCCTTCTGATGGAAATACCAAAAATACTCCAACACAAACGGGTCGCACTTCCTACCGGCTTTGTACCGGAGATTGGTTAGACGAGCCTGGTCGTGGTCCGTCCTTCGTGCAACCTCGCGGTGTATTTGTAACGAGCGGACGTCCTTCAAATCGTAACAACTCTGTGTATCGGACATTGACCGGTATTACTGATGGAACAAGTAACACCATCTGTATTTCGGAAGGTGTGATCGGTGACGGAACTGCTAATGTTACCAGTTCTGGAACCAATCCGTTACGCGGAGGAATTGCATGGAGAGATACAACCGGAATTCCAACTTGTAATGGCGATCCCTCCGCAACCACTACAGATATAACAACATGTCGAGACTATAAAAACGGATTGTATTTCTCAGCAGGAACCTATGAAGTTCGACAAGACCGCATCGGATTCCGATGGGGTGATGCCGCTCCATGGTATTCGCTTTTTTCAACTGTTTTTCCGCCCAATAGTCCAAGTTGTAACAATGGAAATGGCGGAGATGAACGTCATCCGATGTTGATTTCTGCTTCAAGTAATCATTCGGGCGGTGTTATTTGTGGTATTGCAGATGGAACGGTCAAATTCGTTTCTGAAACTATTGACGCAAGTGATTCTCTTGCAGTTGGTCAGAATACAAGATGTGTTCAATCCGGTAAATCTCCTTTTGGTATCTGGGGCGCACTCGGTTCTATCGAAGGAAATGAAAGCGTTACACTACCATAAATTATGTAACTGTTCACACAGAATCAACAAAGATTACTATTTTTGTTTAATTTAGGGGCGGTAGGCGATCTGTTCGCTGAACGGTCGCACCGGTTGAGTCTTTACTCGACTCCAAACAGGCAACGCCCTTTCTTTGTGTGTTAATTCAATAACAGAATATTTATGAAAGGCAAACCGATTGAAGTCAGTAACAACTCAACCGGCGCGACCGTTCAGTGAACGAATCGCCTACCTCTTTTCGCGTGTTTCGTGTTAAGATATGGTGAAAATTCCCTGATTCTACCGGATTAGATGTTTCCCACCGGAATCGTCAAATAATAGGTAATATTTCATAGGCAAACATCAGGTGGGCGACCTTTCGCTGAAAGGTCGCGTCGGCGTCTCGCCGACAGTGAATTAGATGAACGACGGCAAATGGTGTTGCTTTCCGTGTTGGAGTCAATGCAGACTCAACCGGCGCAACCGCCCAGCGGGCGGATTGCCCACCTCTTTTCGCGTTTAAAATGAACTTGTCAAGGCTTGGACACCTAATCCGGTAGAATCAGAAAATTCCACTGAATAATTACCATATCTTTAAAAAAATTCAAAGCCTCCGCTTGACAACTGGTTGTGTTTTATGTAAACTCTGAATCTGATTTAATTGCGATATGTAATTCTTTGCCGTACTGTTTTGCGGCAAACGAATCGCAATGATTTCAACGAAACCTTCGTATAAGGAACACGACGATGAAAAACTTTATTGAAAACGCTTCGGAAAATTCACGGAACCATTTGGTAAAAAGTCAGATGTTAAAATGGGCAAGTCAGGGGGGGGGGGCAGTCTATGAAAAAAAGATAAAAAGAAATGAAGAATTTTTTGAAGAATCTTCTGAAAAATTTTCTCTTTCCGAACATAATTTTTCAAACTTCTTGTCTCTTGTTCGTGCTTCACCTTTTGGCTTTACTCTGGTCGAACTTCTGGTGGTGATTGCGATTATTGGGGTGTTAATCGCTCTTTTGTTACCTGCCGTTCAAGTAGCACGCGAGGCGGCGCGACGAATGAAATGTACAAACCATCTCAAACAACTTGGGCTTGCCGTTCACAATTTCCACGATACGCAAAGAAGTTTGCCGCCCAATTGTCTTTCCGTTGATCGGGTAAGCGGATTTGTATTTATCCTGCCTTACTTGGAACAACAACCGCTTTACGACATTTTTACGTCGTTTCAGTACGGTGTTGCGCAAAATATCAAATTTCCAACGAATTTCGGTAACGCCGCATGGCATCCAACCGTCGAAGGACTCCCCAATGCAACATCTTTCAAAGAAGGACTCAACTCTATTTCTTTTATGTGTTGTCCTTCGCGGCGGTCTGCAACGATAAATAACGAATCAAAATCACTCTATTACCCCGACGAAGATTGGACAACACCAACAGCAGTCAATTGTCGGATGAATGGTCCCGCTGGTGATTACGTTATTGTTGGGTGCCGTCTCGATACCAGACAGGCGAATCTTCCCGGTTCTTACGGTTTGAATATCGGCGGTCTTAACCGTAACAATACTATTGCCGGCGAATCGACTAATTGGGACAGTATTCAAAATGTTGACCGTAGCCCGCTTCGTGCGCCGCTTATTCCATTTCGGGCAGATGGCAGTATTACCGATAACGAGTTAAAAAATTATACTTTACGTGACGATATGGCTTGGTGGCAAGATGGGTCAACCAATATCTTTTTATTTACAGAAAAGCATATTCCGATAGGCGATCATCTCCATAACACCGCGTGGGATTGTAGTTGGCTCGTTTCCGAAGGTTCACGCTGGCTCGGTTCTCAACGCGGTTTGCGTGAAGGAATCCAGTTTCCGACTTATCATAGCAATAAATCGCCAACCGGTGACCAAATTCCCAACCGAATCGGAAGTTGGCATCCCGGAATTTGTAACTTCGTTATGGGAGATGGTTCTGTGAGAGGAATTTCTGTTGCGGTACCGATTAACGTTCTGCTTCAAATTTCAAACGTCTGCGACGGTCTAACTCCTGTTATTCCGTAACATTTTAACAATTATCAACTTTTTTCAGGAGTTTTCAAATGAAAAAAATAAAGTACGGTTTTATAATTTTAGTTTTAATTACCGGATTGATTGGATGTAGTAATCATGTTAAACTGTCCGGTAAAGTAACTTATTCGGATACTGGGGAACCGTTGGAATCGGGAACGGTAATTTTTTTGCCGGAATCGGAAACATTTCAAGCACGCGGCGAAATTGAAAAAAACGGTTCTTATGTTCTCGCAACATTTAAAGAAAACGATGGTTTACCGCCCGGAAATTATCGCGTTTATGTGAATAGTGCCTATCGGTACGAAACACGCGAAAATGCCCCCACTGCCGAAATCCGTTTGGTTACGGATAAATTTACCAGCCCGGAAACGTCAGGATTAGTCTTCAAGGTTGACTCATCAACAAGGAATTTCGATTTTCAAGTTGACCGCGCTCCCGGAAGCAAAAAGAAAAACTGATAATAATGTATCAGTTCGCTCAATTGTTTTATTAACCACA
>JAISBG010000279.1 GCA_031266315.1 Planctomycetaceae bacterium
CCCGTTTGTTTCGCTGTTGTGAAAGTAATTATTTTTTTAACTGACTGCGGAAAGGACGAAAGCGGCAAATTTGCCGGTTCCTGAAAATTTATCTACTTTTGGGATCGCTCTTTTGCTACCATAACAGCGATTTTAATATCGACATGGTCATAATCCTTTGTGGTGCTAATCGTTTTGTGTCCAGCAACAGCGCGGGCAACATCTTGACCATATTTTCCGTTACCGAAGCATGGCGTAACTGATAAGGTGTCCAATGCGGAATTTTTTCATCTTCTGGAAGTGTACGGTTCGCTTTAATAATTGACTCCTTAATTACTTTGCCGTAAGAATCGGTTGTGTAAAATTCTTTCGGAGTGCGTTCGATTTGTGAACGTTTTCTTTTGCGAGTCTTTTTCTCTTTTACCTCATCTTTCGGAGAAAACACCGCTTGCTCCGGTGATTTTCCAACCAATCGAGAGGCGATCAATTCTTGTTCCGGCAAACCGAGTGTTACTATTTTATTGTGTCCCCGCCAAGTGTTTTTATGCTTTTGGGGACAATACATCCAGATTTCACCACTTCGATCAATATCCCCAACTTGCATTCGGCAAACTTCATTCGGTCGCATACATGCCATTCGTTGAACCTGAATCATTGCCGCTACTGTCGGTAAAAGATGTGGTAACGTCGCCTGCACCACATTATCTGGAACATCTAAACGTGGAATTGTTTCCGGCGCAACAGTTTTTCCTTTACGCAATACCGGAACATACCGCAGTGCATCGGCAACAGACGCCGGAACTAACTCCTGCATAACGCCCCAACGAAATGCTGTTTTAATAATATTCGTAAGTTTATTGCAATACTGTCGGCTATACGGTTTACCGTGTTTGTCTTTTTGTTTTACGAATTGTTCCTGAACTGTCTTTAGACACTTGAGGCTAAATTGTTCGACTGCGTAACCGGAATAGAGACTTAATAAAATCTGCAAAGCGATTTTACGATTACAGTAATCTGGTTTATAGCAATTTTTCTCCGAATGATCCAAAAAAGCAACTGTAAGAGTATCGACAGTACATTTTCCGGTAGGTACAATAGTAGTCGGCAACATTGACCATTCCGCGATATACCGTGCATAATTTTGGGCTGCTTCCGGACTGCCGTACTTGCCAAGATAAATACGTTTCCCATTAATTCGGACAAATGCCGATCCCCCGTTGTTTCCCATTTTGGGTGGTGTAGAATTTCCCATGATTTTTCCTTTCGTGTTTGTGAATTATCCCCGTTGGGACTTTGAGAATTTATCCAAATCTGGACAAACCCAAAACTTAAAACTACAAATCACAAAGTTAAAAAATCTGCTATAAGTCCTTATATTATAAAGACTTAAAAATTTCTATTCTACACAGGTTAAATTTTCCAGCGAAAGGTGGACACCTTTCGCTGAAAGGTTGCGTCGGCGTTAGCCAACAGTGAATCAGATTAATGACGGCAAAATTATGACTCAACCGGCGCAACCGCCCAGCGGGCGGATTGCCCACCCATTTTCGCCGACAGCTTTTGACGAATTGCCTGCCTCTTTTCGTGAATTTTCGTGTTTAAAACGAATTTTTCAATGCTTGGACACCTTAACTAATACGGTAGAATCAGAATTTATTAGTCAATTGATTAGTCGTTTACCAATCTTTTTCAACCGGAATTGCTTGCAGGAGTAGAGTGCGGACTCTTTCGCGTTTTTCGTTGGCTTCTTGCTGACGGCGTTTGACTTGCCGTAACATTCGTTCCGCTTTTTCGATTTCCTCATTCTTGTTCTGTGATGTTAAATCTTTTTTCGGTTGTTCCTGATTCGGTTCCAACGGATTCTGTTTATCCGATTGCTCCGATTTTTTATCGTTTTGCTGTTGTTCTTGATTTTGTTCCTGACTTTGTTCTTGTTTCTGTTCTTGACTTTGTTGTTTTTGTTCTTGCTGTTGTTTTTGGTTCTGTTCTTGTTCCTGATTGTTTTGTTGTCCTTGTTGTTGATTTTGTTGGTTCTGCTGGTCTTGATTTTGCTGTTGTTGGTTTTGCTGATTTTGTAAAGGTTTCAGAATTTCACGGAGCAGTTTAAGTGCCAGATTTTGTTTCGGGAACGCTTCTTCGGGTTTGTTTTCGGCAAGTAGTTGGGAAGACTCTTCGGCAAGCGTTTGAATTTCCGGTGCGTATTGTATCGCCAAATTCATTGATTCACGAAGAGCGTTTATCTTTTCCGGTTGACTTTGATCAGTCGCCAAACGACCGGATTCAATATCCTGCAACCCATGTTTTGCCCGAAAAATCATCAACGGCATCCAATCGGCAATCAATTGTTCTTCCCGCGTTTGTTCCGCAATATCCTGAGTTTCCGTTTGTTTATTTATGTTTACCGGATTATTGGTACAAAGTTTTTGCTGTTTCTTTTCGGCTTCCTGAACAATGACTTCAAACGGCGATAAATTCAAACGGAGCCGGTTCAAGCGGTCAGCCGTTTCGTCGGCAACCTCCAACGCCTTTTCACTCTGAAATTGACGGAGCAATTCATCGACATTTCCGGTTAAATCGTTAATCCGTTTTAATTCCTGAATAATCGCTTCGATTTTTTGGTGTTCTTGTTCGGATATTTCGTCATTAGGTGTTTTTTGTTGCGGTGATTGTTGGAGCGTTTCCACAAGGTCGTTTTGTAAAACCGATATTTCTTCCGTTAATTTATTTTGTTCGCGGGCAGTTTCATAAAGAGTTTGGAATTTTTTCGGCGAATCCGGTGTTTCGTTGGTTTGGCGGATTGAATTATTGATTGTTCCCTCCCAATCCTCAAACCATTGCAATCGTTTCGCAATATCGTCGGAACGTTTTTGCGAACGATCAACAGATTCCCATTCTTTCTGGATTTTATTTTTCCACGCCCGAATTTGTTCCAAATTCATTCTGACCGTTTCAGACGGTTCAACGGTAAGAGATTCCGCGTAATATTTTTCGGCGGCGAGTAATTGTTGGAGTACATTTTGGCGTTGTTCGGGCGGAGTTTC
>JAISBG010000414.1 GCA_031266315.1 Planctomycetaceae bacterium
AGAAGCCATTGACAAACATAAATTAAAGAAATTTATACCGTATTAGATCAGACATACGGCGATATCTAAAATTTCATTAAAACATAATCGGGACATTGCGAGGGCAGTTGCCGGACACACCAATGAGGCAATGACCGCACGTTACGATCACAGCGATTTGAAAAAAACAGTTATGGTCGTTCATGAACGCAATAAAGAGTTTATCGCTCAAAAGAAAGTAGTCGGAGATGTTGAAGGATTGAACATCTCGATTTTAAGAATTTTTACAGGAAAATAAATGTCAATTTCTCCCGTTGCTAAGTTAGGAATTGGAAAAAGTGATGAGTCTTCATTTGCTCCTTACAACGGGAGATTTTTTAAAAATTGCTGGAAATTTAGAAGGATTGAATTTTCCGATTTTAAGGATTTTTACGGAGGAATAACCGATGAAAAGTGATAGAAAACCTCAAATCACGTACTTTTCTATGACCAGCGGATTTTCCGTGTAGAAAATTATTGTGGAATAATAAGTTGCGTGTCTCCCGTAAAGGGAGCGTCGCGTATTATTCCATGGGCATAATTCAGTGTTACATTTTAATATGTAATGCACCACTTTGATCGGTGGGAATGAACCTATCATCAATAGCGTGTCGCTCCTGCCTCAGAGCGATATTCTGTTGCCGTTTCTCGGCTTAGCATTAGTTTTCCCCCTTTTGGACAAAGCAGATTATATGTTATGTAATCTGTTAATATAACCTTTTTTTCTTAGGAGAAAAAAATGAAAATCAGAGTTTTTAGAGGCTTTACCCTCGTCGAATTGTTGGTAGTGATTGCGATTATCGGTGTGTTAATCGCTCTTCTGTTACCAGCTGTCCAAGCAGCTCGTGAAGCCGCAAGGCGGATGCAATGTGCCAACAACATGAAGCAAATCGGGATAGGAATTCACAACTTTCACGATTCACTTCAGGCACTTCCGCCGTCCGGATTATTGCGGAGACGTGCGGGATTTCTCTACTTCATTACGCCGTACATGGAACAGACAAGCGTCTGGAACATGTTAACATCGTATGAAAAACCAGCAGGTTCAACCTATGCATTAGGACTTTACGCCTTTCCGCAAAAGTTGAACGATGGTATTAACCAAGATACCAGTACCGTTACAGCAACAAATTGGTTTTGCGGACTACCAGTCTCTTACCAAGAATCGCTCAGCAGTATCAATTACTTCTGGTGTCCTTCCCGACGAGGACAAGGGCTGAATAATCGTTGCGTTATTGCTGCCAGTTCAGAAGAAACAGGGGTTCGATGCGATTACGTTTTTCTTGTTTCCCAGAAAAACGAAATTGATGTAACTAACTGGCAGGCAGGATGCATGCAGGAAGCGAATCCTGATAATGGTAGTTGGTGTGCCGTCTCGATACACAATGGTCCTTTCCGAACTCCTGTCTTTTCATGGGACGGTGCCGCTCCGACAGGAGATGTTACAGGTTCCAGTACACACAAAATTATGAGTTGGACACCGCGTGATAGTTTTAGTTGGTTGTCTGACGGAACATCCAACCAACTCTTTCTCGGTGAGAAGCATATTCCTGTTTGGGCACTTGGTTCAACCGAGACGAGTGATAAATACACCACTTGGGATGGTGGCAGTTTTAACACGAATGCTGCTTCCTATGGAATGACCGCGATGTGTGTACGTGTAACATCAGGTGCAAATAATACCGGTGACCCAATTACTAGTTTTGCACGTGGTCCGAATGATCCCTATACTGATCTAAGCAATGTAGAACAACTCATTGCGTCTGTCGGTCATGATAGTCGAGGACGACTTATGACTGGTTATGGCGCAGACCGAGGATTGGGGAGTTATCACTCCGGTATCGTGAATTTTGTACTCGGGGACGGTTCTGTTCGTAGCCTCACTGTTACGACAAACCAGCAAGTTCTGACCAATTTGACTCAAGTCAATGACGGCAATCCGGTAACATTACCGTAGTAAAAATGTGTTGTTGTAACCGTTCAACCGGTATGAACAGTTATACGTTTTTCAATTCATGGAGAGACACCAAATTTTCACGATTAACGTGTTAGTTTGTGTTTCTCTGTGAATTTGGATTTTAAAAAATATAAAACAATTATTCTTTTTGAAAAAATATGAGACAATTATTTTTAATTGTGATGTTACTTACGGTCATTGTTGGTTGCGGTTCGGGAACAAAAGTTACCGGCAAAGTAGCTTTTGAAGACAGTTCACCGTTACAGAATGGTTCTATTGTATTTGACGATGGAATTCATTCTTACACAGGAATGATTCGTTCGGACGGTTCCTATTCGGTAGGACAAACAAAGGATTCGCAAAAAATTCCGGAAGGTAAGTACAAAGTATGGTTTTCCGGAACATCGTGGATGGAAGTTTTGTACGACAAAAACGGCAACGAAACAACTCAGAACATTTCATTTCCGTTACTTCTCCCAGAGTTTACGAGTTATGATAATACCGTTCTTGAGGCAAACGTTAATACACAAGGTAAAATGACGTTTGATTTTGTTGTCAAACGCCATCCTGAGTGGAACAAACAACAACCATACAAACCCAAAACGGTTGGAAATTAGACTGCCCTACACCCCAATCCGGCACGAACAACAACAACAACAACAGAATTACAACGCCTTCGGGATAGGAAAAAAACAGTTTTAGTGAATAGATAAGGAGTGAATAGTTGGGGGCGCAAGCGGATTATTTACTATGGTTAGAGTTTTTCGATTTCGGTGACGGACAGACCGGTTGCTTGGGCGAT
>JAISBG010000563.1 GCA_031266315.1 Planctomycetaceae bacterium
TTTTACGCGTGTTGCCGAAAGACAAAACGGTTGACTGAAAACCCGCTAGAAACGCCGAAACGCAACACGTGCCAACCTAGACGGCGAAAACGGGAACGCTTGGCTAGGCGGTTCGGTAAGAAACAACGACCAAGTTTTCGGCAAGACTTTTCGACACGATAAACTCTTGAGCCAAGAGGATTGGTTCACGGCCCCGTTCACCGGAACCGGTTCGCGTTCTGACTCTTTCTCGCAAAACGGAGCAGTTCTGAAATAAGTTTTTAACAATAGTTTTTACAAGCAAATAAACTCAAAAAAAGCAAAAACGTCTAAAGTGTTTTACATAACTCTAAATATAGTAAAAGGTTACGAAACAAGCGGTTTTCCAAATCACACACAAAAATCGCTAGAACAAGTGGAAAAAAAACGCCGCAGAGTCTGGGGGGCACCCACCTTATAATTGCCTGTTTTTCAGGTAATGGTGTTATTGACCTGCGGTTATCAAAATAAAGCCTTATCGGGTTATTCGGTGTTTCGGAGCAACCCGGAAAATAGGTACTGGAAAAACAACTCTAATACAGTATAATATTAATTATTAATATTATACTAAAGCCATTTTAAAATTCATGTCGCTGAACACGCAAGCGCAGCAACGCAGAGCGGTTATTCAAGGGCGAAGCCTACCGCCCATACCGGCTACGGTATACTTAAAATTATTTCGCCGTTTTTTATTTAACTCTAATGAGTACACCAGATAAATCCCAAGAAATAGCATCTATTCCTATTCTTGCCGAAATTCCGTCCGATCTTGTGATGAAGCAAAAACTGAGCGAAACAGTTGCTTGTGAAACATGGGCGGTTTTTGACCGGGCAAAAAAGAAAAAGTTCGTGTTCAAACGTATCAAACCGCCGTTTTGCGGCGACCAAACGGTTTTTGAACGGTTCAAAAATAATTTGTCGGCTTGGGAACAGTTGCGGGCAGGCGGAATAGTGTTGCCGTCGTTTTTGCTCATCGGGCAAAACTCCGAAGGAATCTGGTATGTCCGCGAATTCGTCAACGAAAAAAGTCTTGCCGAATTGGTTGCGGCAGGAAAATCCATGCGGGAACACGATATCGCCCGACGTTTTACCGCATTGACCGCGCAACTAAATCAATTGCACCAAAACGGTCGGATTCACCGCAATCTCAAACCAACTAACATTTTTTTTGCGGGACTTGATGACGCTGTGATTGTTGATCAGGATGCCGGTTGTTTTCTTGACCCGTCGTTTGCTCTCAATTCCTACGACCCAACAGTGTTCGGTTCCACCGAATTCCTCGCGCCGGAACAACGTCAAAAAATAGAATCGGAAAACGCAAAACCTCTCAACACGCAAACCGATTTGTGGAGTCTTGCCGCATTGTTGGGATTTGCTTTGACCGGAAAAAATCCGGCGGAACTTCAACCCGATCAAATTTCGGATCATTTTCAAAACTTGATTCTTTCCGCTTTGAAAGAGAATCCAGAGGAACGGAACATCACGATTGCGGAATTTTTAGCGGCATTGGAACAAATTGTCCGTGTTACTCGTCCCAGCACTTTTACTTCCGGTTCGGCGGCGGAACAATCGGTTTTACCACCAACGCAGAAATTTCAAACCATTTCTTCTCCGGCGGTTCAAAACATTAGTCAAAACATTAGTCAAGACAGTCAAAACATTAGCCAAGATGGTCAAAACACTGATGTCTCGCCGGAAACCGCCGATTCTTGTGTGTTGCCGGGTTCTTTATCAGGAGTGTTGCCGCCGGGAGTTGTGGATTGTCCGCAATGTCATACGCCGGTTCGTTTGGCAACCGACAGGCTTTGTCCGCAATGCGGTCGTCCTTATCAGGAACCATGCCTGAATTGCCAATCGACCAACCCGTTTTGGATTCGAATGTGCCGGGGTTGCGGTTCCGACCTGATTGTCCTGAAGCAGAAAATGCTGGCAACTCTCAATTCGCAAAAACAACAAGTTCTCAAACTTCGTGAAACTTACGGGCATGACCGGACATTGCCGTTGCTGAAATACATGTCAACCGTGAATCACCCCGATTTTAACGGTTTCAAAGAATGGGCGAAAAGTATGACGGCGTTGATTCAAAAGGAACGCCGTGATATTAAGGCGTATGTTGACAATATTCGGATGCAGGCAAACGCCGCCATGTTGGAGCAGAAATATGATAAAGTCCAACAGATTCTTGAGCAAGTTCCGCGACCACTTTTGGACGAACCGCTCCGCAAACAATATGCGGAAGCGGGAGAAATCCTGACCGAAGTGGATTCGTTGATTCGGGAAATCCGCAACGCAATTTCAACAAAACGGTATAGCCAATTGTTGTCTTGTGTCCAGCGGTATCTGGAACTCAAAGCCAATGATCCGGAGGCAAAAAATCTTCAGCAGAAGATTGAGAAGTTGACAACAATTACTTCGCCTAAAGGAACAAAGTTGCGTCGAATACCGAGTGGTCGGTTTTACATGGGTTCGCACGATTCCGACGAATATTTGCGCAACAACGAACATCCGCAACATCGGGTTCAAATTACGCGGAATCTTTTTGTCGGAGTTTATCCGGTAACGCAGGGCGAATTTACGCAACTTATGGGGTTTAACCCGAGTATTACAACCGAGAACGAACTTTGTCCCGCTGATAGTGTGACGTGGTTTTCTGCCGTTGAATATTGCAATAAAATGAGCGAGTTGGAAGAACTGACGCCGTTTTACGAACTCAAAACAATCAAAAGACGTACCAACGGAGCGATTGAAAAGGCGGATATTCTTGAACTTGGCGGCAATGGCTATCG
>JAISBG010000620.1 GCA_031266315.1 Planctomycetaceae bacterium
CAAACTCATTCCAAAATCGCCAAACATCCGCTCCGCCTGTTCCTTCGTATCTCTATCAATACTAATATTAACATTAACTGTTTCAGACATTGCTTACCTCGTTAAATTCTGTTAAAAAATTTTTTGACTTTATAACCGTCCGACGATTAATTTTTATAATTAAAAATTGTTTTCAATTTTTGTTTTAATCTGTTTTTCGGTGTTTATTCCATTTTTTGATTTTTCTACAATAAGGAATAATCCTTTGCCTTTTGATTGTTTTTCCCAAAGTTCGCCGATCATATTTTTTTCTTTTGCTACTGGAGGTTGTTTTGTTAGGAAAATGAGGTTGCGAAAACTTAATTTCGATCCTTTGAAAAATACCAAATAGAACACTAACGGAGTATATTTTGAATACTGTTCTTTTAACTTCCAGATGGTTTTGAAAATCCAAAGGGAGTGTAATTTTACTTAAATCTCTAAAAATTACAAGTTATACTGCGTTAGGGTCAGTAGAATAGCAAGTTTTCTTCCGCCCCTTTAGGGGCATTGCATAGTAACCCGCTACAATGCGACGGGCAATATTACTATCCTACTTGCTGTAACCCGCTTGGATTCACGCGGCAAAACGCTTAACTTAATATAAATATAATACGTATGGGCTTGATTCTACTTCTCAATCGGGTTATACTTCGTAATTGATTTTTGATTCTAAGAATGTGGTGTGATGGTTTTCGTTGTTAGTTTTTTGCAAACGGATTAACGGATTATAAATGTTTGCGTTACTATCCCCAAACGACACGCCCCAATCCACTCCGCAAATCTCAAACCCCAATAACAACAATGTCTGACCGTCCTGCTTATTTTGTTTTCGATATTGAAAGTGTTGCCGACGCTCAACTTATTTCCAAAGTTCATTTCAGCAACAATATCCCGCCTCAGGAAGCAATTCGAAAATATCGAGATGAACTTCTGGAAAAAAATGATTCCGATTTTATCCCTTACACGTTTCAAATACCGATTTCTGTTGTCATTGGTAAAGTGGCGGAAGATTTTTCACTCCTTGATATTGTGGTTCTTGACGAACCGGAATATCGTCCCCATGAAATTTGTAATAAATTCTGGCGTGGTTGGGTTGCGTACAAACAGCCGACTTTTGTGAGTTTTAATGGTCGCGGATTTGATATTCCCATGTTGGAACATGCCGCATTCCGATACGGAATTTCTATTCCGGGTTGGTTTTCCCTCGACGCGAAAACATTCGAACAGCCAAGAAATCGGTACAACATGAAAACACATCTCGACCTTTGTGATATTTTGACCAATTACGGCGCAACTCGTTTCAACGGAGGTTTGAATCTCGCGGCAAGTATTTTGGGAAAACCGGGAAAAATGGAAACTCAAGGATACATGGTACAAGACCTTTACGACGCCGGAGAATTAACAAAAATCAATGATTATTGCCGTTGTGACGTACTGGACACCTATTTCATTTTTCTGCGGGTCATGGTTTTGACGGGAAAATTATCGTTGCACGAAGAACAGGTTTTGGTCAAAAAAACAAAAGATTGGCTTGATAGCCGAGTGGAAACCAGCCCGGCATACCGCCAATATCTTGACAGTTGGGGAGACTGGCTCAATCCTTGGGAAAACCGTAACAATTCCGAACCACACTCATGAAAAAATAATTTCGCGGTCTTTCGTGGAAATTTCGTGTTTAAAAATCTCGTTAATTGACCGTATAAAGTGTAACACTCATTTTATTCCTGATTTTCCAATATTTTATATTTTCGGGCTTTCCAATAAGAGCCAAGCAGATAGAAAATACCGCAGGACGATACACGTTCATAATTCAGCCGTCGAATGGAAAAAGCCAGTAAGTTTTTTTGTTCTTGAGAAAATGGTAATTCCTCATTCATCAATTGTATTAACACAGCTTCACCGCTTTCCCGAATACAATACCAGACGCGGCGATAATTCCCTTTTTCACTAAGACCGTCGGTGGTTCGCCAATCGGAACAGAGCATTGTCAAGTCAAGTTGTTTTCCCTGTTCTGCGGCAGCCTTTGCTCGTTCTGCGGCTCGTGTTGCAAGAATTGTCATTATTTTGTTTATTTTGGTAATTCGTTTTGGCTCCTTTTCGAGTGATTTCAAAACTTGCATCGAATCTTGCATTTGGAGTAGGGCGTAAGTCATTTGCCAATAGTTCAAATTGAGCGATTGTTCAATTGCCGGATCAAGATAATGTTGATAAAGATCGAAATATTTTTGTTGACCGGTTATATTCCAAGCAATGGCGTAAATCATTGGTAATCGGGCAGCTTCATGTCCCATGACGTTCCACATACGGCTTATACCAAGTGTGTCACGAGTTCCGTCAGCGCGGAGGGAATCGTAGTCATTTTCCGAAACAACATTACGTATCATACGTTCGGCAATAGCGGAAACAAGAGTACTAATCTCTTTTTTTGTTTCATTATCACATAACGGACTATGAAAATAAATCCAAAGTCCGTGAATTGCATGTGTGTATTGATCGCGTGATGAATTGATATAAATACTTTTTTTATCTTCCGGACAAACACCACGAGCGAGAAAACCAGAAACTCCGTGTACTGTTGTACAATTTTTGATACCTTGAAAAACGTTTTTTGCTTTTTCACGAAGCGACTCATCTTTTGTAACAGCATATTGATCGACGATCATATCGAGTATCACACCGGCAGAGATCATACAATCTTCCATACCGGTTCCATAACCACAAACATTGGGAAATTGTCCAGCAACTTCTTTTGCTTTCGGTAAATGTTTGAGTTCTGAGCCGGGTTCGTAACTCGTTAAATAATCATAAAACAATGATGTTTGAGGAAGATAGAAACGCTCCCATGAAATATTCCACGCCTGTGTCATACAAACGTGAAGCGGAACAAGTGTCTCTTGTGCTTTCAATGTCCATGTATCAAACAAACTACAAACGATCAATATCAATAAATAAGTTAGGAATCGCATTGGAAAATTCTCCTTTGAGAAAAAATTACTGATTCTACCGTATTAGGTGTTTCACAACGGAATTTCATTAAAAGTAGGCAATCATCAGGTGGGCGATCCGCCCGCTGGGCGGTCGCGCCGGTTGACTCGGCATTGACTCCAAAACGGAAGGCAA
>JAISBG010000678.1 GCA_031266315.1 Planctomycetaceae bacterium
TGAAGCATCTCGAACATCACGCCCCGATTCTTTTTCACCGCGTGAAATAATATCCTTATCTTTTTCATAAAGTTTGGAGGCAAGAATCCTGAATGTCAACGAACCGGATTCGCTGATAACACGTTCAATCCGTGCCACTTCCGCATCTTCCGCACGAGGAATAACAACCTGAATCTGTCGTGTTCCCAATTTTGTAATGGATATTTCACGGACGCCGCCGGGATTGATTCGTTTTGTGATTGCCCGCGTCAGTTTATCCATATCCAATGATTGGGGAGTTTCGCTAACACCGCCATTGTCAGCATCGCCGGAAGTTCGAATAGGAATGGCATCGTAAATTAACACAACTCCGCCCTGTAAATCAATACCAAGTGTTAATCGATGCCAACCGAGTCCCACTGCAGCAATACTTCCCAAAAACGCCAGCAACACAATAAAGATTTTAATATTGTGTTCCGGCAACCGCCAGATTTTCGCAAAATATTGTCCGGCAAAGAAACAACCTGACACAAGCAACAAAAATATTATCCACGAAGAATAAGTTTTCCAAAAAGTTTCCCAAAACGGTTTTTGGGGCTGTTGAACATCTTCCGGTTGTTCAATATTAGTAGTTGCCGTACCGGGAACATCGGCAAACGAAGACGGCGCATTCGGATCATTGTCCGCAGGATTAACAATGGGAAATGTAATTGGTGTTGCGCCGGATTCTGCCGGTGTTGACTCCGGCAATTTCGACTCGGTCGGTTGTTCCGAAGTTGCAGGAACCGGAGTCGCTGGAGCAGAAGTAGAAACTGCCGGTGGTGTTTCCGGAGCGGAAACCGATTGTGGTTCGGTTGCCGGAGTAACCGGCGGAGTCGGAGTTACTGATATTGGCGGAACAGACTCCGGCGTTTTTTCAGCGTTTTCCGTCGCAACAGTGGCGGGAACAGCCGCTTCCTGCGCCGTATTTTTCGGCAAACTCAGTATGTAGAATAATCCCAAAATCAGGACAACTGTAACAAAATTGAGAATTCTTGGAAAAGAAATCCGGTTCATTTTTAATTGAAAATTAAGATTGAATTGAGTTAAATGGAAATGAAAAATTGAAAATTGTCTTTTTTCACCGCCCCACCAACAAGGGGCGTCTTGGAATATACTTCAGGTAATTTCTAAAAAACTTTAGCAAAGATTATTTTTTTGACAGGATATACATAATAAACCGGATTTTATTTGATTTTTATCCTGTAAATTTTGTAAATCCTGTCAAAAAATAGGTTTTTATAAGTTATTTTCAGGTGTTCTTTATGATTGATGTTTATTAGTATGTTTATTAGTAATTGGCGGGTTTTATTTGGAATCGGTTTTATCATTTTTATCATTATCTTTTGGAAAAGCCATTAAAACGGCAGAGAGTTGGAATTTGATTTTTGTGCTGTTGGAATCGTCAACTTTCAGAACGACTTCGTTTTTTTCTTTGTCAACGGAATGAATTGTTGCGATAATTCCGCCGACAGTTAAAACGCGGTCATTTTTTTCGAGTGAGTTCAACATTTTGCGTTGCCGTTCTTCTTGCTTTTGCTGTGGACGCAACATAAAGAACCAATAGAAAATGACAAAGAACGGGAGAAAAAACAGGATTATTTCAAACCCGCCTCCTCCGGGTGGAGGCGATGCAGGCGGACTGACCGGAGCCTCCTGAGCAAAAAGTGGAATCAAAAATGCGAAACAATCAAATATCATTGTAATTTACGCGATTTGAAAAAAATTGGGCAAAATAAAATCAAAACTACCGGGCAAAACCACTGGACAAAACGATTGGATAAAACAATTGGAACGAAATCGCAAGCATTTACCAAAATAATTACCAAATAATCACCAAACAAAAAGATTAGGTCAATATCTTAGACGCAATTCGACAAAATGACAAGCCCGTACCCAAGATTTTCCCCAAAGATTCCGTTAATTGCGGGTGTGAAGAATCAATCAATTAATCAATATTGTTACTCTTCTTTAATCAGTACATCAGGAACGTTGTAGAACAAGTCGGCGGAATAGTCGATCATTTTTTCGGTCATCCAGGGCATCAGGAACGCAATCACAAGAACCATCACAAGAATTTTAAGAACAATCGCAATGGTTTGTTCTTGAATTTGCGTCAACGCTTGAAACAAACCGATCAACAAACCAATTACCGTACCAGCCAGTAAAATCGGCGCGGAAATTAACAACGCAATCCATATTGAATTACGGCATAAATCAACAGCAGTTTGAGCATCCATGCTTATTGAACAGGTTGAAGTAACTTGGTATTTTATAATGATTCAGCCGTTTTTTTTAATTTAGCAATAGCAGTATACTCATCACACTTGAATTTTAGGTTTTTAAGAGAGTGTTCATTGTTCATCTCGTCCCTAATTGATTGATTGATTAATTAATTAAAAAGTCCCTTTTGTCACTCATGTCCCTTACAAAAACGAAAACCGAAATTTAAAGTGTGAAGAGTATATTATATTAAGTCATGGCGAAGAGATGATAACAATTAAAAATAAAATTGTAAAGAGCAATTTTTCCTTGTGTTCACAGTCTCGTGTGTTAAAACTGTTTTTCCAAGACATCACTTGTTCAACAAATCTGCCAATGACAACTGTTTGTAGATTTTGCCTAAAAAAATTACCTAAATTAACCAGCCAGTGAGTGCTAGAAAAATTTTTCCCATACTTTAGGGCTTGACATACTTTTGACTTATCTGTAAAATAACCAACATAATTTTTATTTTCTAATTTTCCACATTTGGAGACCAATTTTCCATTTTGAAAGATAAATTGCCCGGATTTTTGTTCGGGTGTTAAAATATCGAGTACGTCAACAATACTATGGTCGCTTCGGCGAGTTGTAATTTTCTGCAGACCAACGGAATTTCCGTGTAGAAAATTTACTATGAAACCAATAGAGTTACGTGGCTCCCGACAAGGGAGTGTCGCGTATTGGTTTCACTGGTGTCATTCAGTATTACATTTTAAAATTTGTAATACACCACTTTGGTCGGTGGGAATGAATCTGCCCATAGTAACGTGTCGCTCCCAATCTCAGAGCGATATTCTGTTGCCGTTTCTCGGCTTGGCATTTTACAACCAAAGCAGATTACACGTTACGTAATCTGTTAATAATTTCATTTTTTTCATAAGGAGAAATACCATGGGGCATCTCTAAAAAATCATTTTTTGAGAGGTCATTGTCAATTTATAATTTTTTATTACACTCATGGGAGTGAATATTGTTTTTCCGGTATTGTCAATTTCATCTTTCTTGTTTCTTT
>JAISBG010000701.1 GCA_031266315.1 Planctomycetaceae bacterium
CTTTCGCTGAAAGGTCGCGTCGGCGTACTCGCCGACTGTGAATTAGATTAACGGATGTAAATTGATTGCTTTCCGTTTTGGAGTCAATAATGACTCAACCGGCGCGACCCTTCAGCGAAGGGATCGCCCACCTGATGTTTGCTTTTTATCCATAAAGCCGATTATTGATGAAAATTCCGCTGAATAATAAATAGGGAATCTCTCATAATTCATTTTTACCACAGAGAACACAGAGCATACTGCAAAAAAACATACAAGATATAAATCTCTACAAATTACAGGTTTACAATGCTAATTTATTTTGGAAAGAGCGATACTGTCTGTACTTTCCAAAAAATTTCACTTCTCAAAAAAAGAAGTTTCGATGCAACATAAAATTGACCGTTTGATTTTTTCGACTGTTACGTATTATATCGTAATTTTGTTTCTTGCCATACCGACAGATGCAGAAATCGTCGCTCCAAATGGAGCGAAACGGATTGAGACTTATCGAACCTCCTGGGTCGGTAACAGTTTTGGGGGTATCTCTGACGGCAAACACTGTTGGGTACAGCAAGACATCGCAGCGATGTGTGTTGCGCCGTGTGGAACTGTTTACACGAACGTCCCTTGGGAGGAAGCGGGCGGAAACTGTTCGATGTACAAGGATGGCAAAATGCTCGGCGCGGCTTGGCATACACACGGTTGGGGTTACGAAGGCGGAAAAGCTGTTGCAACAAATGAAAAATACGTTTTCATCGCTCTGCGCAACGAAAACGAGGGGGGAGGCTTGAACGATCCCGAAACATGGTCACCCAAAGGGTTCGACTGGCATGGAATCTCGCGACGGTTACATTCTGATTTTACGAAGGGGGTTCCTTTTGAGCACGGCAAGGGCGGTAAAGGCAACACGCTTTCCAAGTCGTTTCTCGTCGTCAACGAAGTTCCGATCAAAGATTCAGGAAACGGTTATATTACGGGTCTCTGGGCGACGGAAGACCGGCTCTACGTTTCCAATCCGCTCGAAAACCGGATCGAAATTTACGATACGGAAACAATGAAAAAACTTAGTGAGTGGTTCGCTCCGGAGGAGTTTCGCGGCGATTTGGGGCAAATTGCTATGGATCCGGATGGTTATCTCTGGGTGCTTGTCAATCGACCGCGTGAAGCCCTGCTCGGTGACCGTTTTCTCGTCTTTGACCAGAACGGCAAACTCGTTACCAAAAAACTCGGCGGCAAAAAAACAAGATATTGCCCAATCGAAATACCGGAAAACTGGGAAGAAAACTTTCCTCATAACTATCATCCCTCAGCATTTTGTTTCGATAACGAAGGACACCTCCTGATTGCCGATGCGGGTATTTGGCATGTCGTTTTCTTTTTCGAAAAGAACGGTTGGGACTACATTCCGTCGCAAAAGATACTCGGCTTGCCGGCAATCGGAATGCAAAGCGGAGTTTTTTCCGAACAGATTTTTCGTAACATCACGGCAATTGGTTGCGATGTAAAAGGAAACATTTACGTTGCAAGTAATTGGGCAACTAATGGTGGCGGTGTTGTTCTCGAATCATACGCTCCAACGGAGGAACTTTCAGGTGAAGCTCCCCCGATATTGAGTAATTTCAGCATAAATTCAAGACTTGTGAAGTTAGCTGGTTGCTGGAAATTAAACTGGCGGTTGCTTGGATTGTGCTTTATTGATTGCGCAACGCTCGATCCGGATAATGAAACTATGATTTACACGAATGAAGAATATTTCAAAGTCGATTGGTTGAAAGAACCCGGTAAGGAAGCAACATTTGTTGGCTCGACAGCGTTCAAACTGAATCTGAATTTTCGTACAAATACCACGCCCAACGACTACAAAGATTTATTCCGCGATCTGAGGTTGAATATCGGGGACTCGGCTGGAGTTTGGGTTCGAAACATTAACGGCAGAAAATTCCTGTTCGTCAACGACATGAACGGGCGTTTTTTTCAGGTTTACCATATTGATCACAGTAATGAACGGGTTCCTGTAACGGCGGTCGGTTTGTTCTCGCAACGACATTACAAATTACGTGCCGACAGTGAGCCGACCGATTGGCTTCCCGGTCAACCTGAAAAAGGCGAATGGATTTGGCGAAGCTCGTCTTCCGTAAGTCCACAACTTTTTATGTCGGCAAAAGAATTTACGTCACGAGAAACCGAAGCACCTTACCTAGAGGGTTGGTGGGTTGATTCCGTCGGCGATGTTTGGCAGGCGACACTCAAAGATGGAATTCGTCGATTTCGTTTTCAGGGATTCGAACGATTTGAAAACCCGGATTTGATCGGTAGTCCGATTTGGAATTTCGAAAACCTTGATGTTTTCCCTCATCCGAAGGAATTTTCGCAGGTTAAGCGCATGCGGTATGTTGTCGAGACCGACACACTGTATCTGGGCGGCTGCGCGATGGTGGACGGCGTGGAACATAAAAACCAGCATTGGAAACCTATGGGACCAGTGGTTTGTCGCTACGATAATTTCCTCAAAGGACTGAATCTCGGCAAGACCGAAGGCAAATTGAAATGGAAAGTCGTTTTGCCGTACGTAAAAGGTTCCAGCGGACACGAATCCTGTGAACCGATGGGATTTGACATTGCGGGAGATTATATGTTCGTTCCCTACACTGGAGCATCAAAAGAAGCTGGAGTTCTTACGGGTAGAGTCGAAGTTTATCGTCTCGCCGATGCGAAGTCTGTCGGCTGGATGGAACCCGACCCGACGACGGTAGGCGAAATCGGTCTCCAAGACATACGCGAATGTCTGTCTGCCCACCGGCTTTCCAGTGGTGAATATGTTGTGTTTCTTGAAGATGATTACAAGGCAAAAGTCGTGATGTACCGGCTCCTACTTCCATGAGCGATTTCATCTCGGTTCTTACTCAAACTGGAAAGCGAGGATTTCGGACATATTCCGGTGATTGAATTGAAATTGAACTTATATATACTCAAGCTGTTTTAAAATTCACGAAGCTGATTACGGAAGCGCAACAACGTGAAGCGGTTACTCAAGGGCGAAGCCTACCGCCCATACCGGCGACGGTATACTGTGTTAGGGCTATGTTTGATATTTTCAAATGATCAAAATTAAGTTTTCTCAACTTCATTTTCAATCTAATTTTCATAACAAAAATAACCGCAGTAGCAAAAATGACAAAAAATGTAATTGTCTATTTAATTTATACCTATTCACGTAACTATTGTGAAAATTTCATGACTAACACCGTATAATTACAATAATAATTTCCACAAAAATTTTTTTTCCCCAATTCCAATTTCAAACTGCAATGAAACAATTATCAGGATTTTGCCATCGGGTTGGTCTTTCAGTGAAAGCCGGACTTGATCTTGTGAACGCCGTCAAGCGTGAGGTTCCGCGACAACGTAATTCAAAACTTTGGCAATCAGTGGCGCAGTCGTTGGAAAACGGCAATTCTTTTGCCGAATCGCTTCAACCGTTTAAAAAACAACTTGGTGAGATGTTTGTTGCGTTGGTTGGAGTTGGCGAAGAATCGGGACATCTTGGTGAAATGCTGACGGATTTAGCCGACTATTATGATCAGATGATTCAGATTCGCAGGGATTTTCTCAAATCGTTAACGTTACCGATTATCGAATTGATTCTTGCGGTGATTATTATTGGAGTTCTCATTTTGCTTCTCGGCGTCATCGAGCAACTCACCGGACAACGAATTGATTTATTGGGTTGGGGTCTTGTGGGCATGACAGGATTTATCCGATACGTTATTTTTCTTCTTATCACCGGATCGCTTGGAGTCTTTTTGTATCGGTTTGTGAAAGGCAATATTCAACGAAGCCGACCGGTTCATTATATTCTTCTTCGGCTTCCCAAAATTGGCAGGATGCTAAAAACGCTTGCGTTGATGCGGTTGACTTGGGGGTTACATTTAACCATGCGTACAGGAATGGATGTAGGGCGGGCGTTGACGCTTTCGTTTCAAGGTTCTGGATTTGCGCCGGTTCGCGATCAATTACCGGTTATTCTTGACGTGGTTGAGAACGGCGGTACATTGTCGGACGCATTTCAGGCGGCAAAATGTTTGGACAATGATTTACTTTCCAGTGTTGATTCGGGGGAACAGTCCGGCAGTTTACCCGAACTAATGAACAAATTGACAAATCAGTATTTGCAAGAATCGTTACTCAACTTGAAAATTTTGTCGGTTGCCGGCGGTTTTGCAGTGTATGGTTGTATTGCACTTTGTATCATATTCGTCATCTTCCGCCTCTTCTCCTTCTATATTGGTATTATCACTGATGCTGCCGCCGGGTAACCGTTCACGATTATTTTTCTCTATTATGTAGAATTTCCGAACACAATTTTTCAAATTTTTTATCTCTTGTTCGTGCTTCACCGTTCGGTTTTACTCTCAACGAAAAAAATCTGATTCTCCCGGATTAGGTGTCTAAGCATTGAAAAGTTCGTTTTAAACGTGAAAAGAGATGGGCAATCTATCAAAAAGTCCGCTGAACGGTCGCGCCGGTTGAGCGGTAATTGATTCCAGTAAGGTTTGCCCTTCATAAATATTTCGCTATCGAATTAACACGCAAAGGAGAGACATTGCCTGTTGGAGTCGAGTAACGCTCAACCGACACGAAACTTCAGCGAAACTTTTGATAAATTGCCCACTTTAATTTGACCTGTTGGTGATTACCCTCAAAAATTCTAAAACATCAAAATTTTCTCAAAAAGAAAGATTTCTTTTGACATTCGTCTTTGTTTTTCATAAAATTTGAATCTGATTCAATGGCGATACATATTTTTTGCCGTATTGTTTTGCGGTAAATGTTTCGCGATTATT
>JAISBG010000759.1 GCA_031266315.1 Planctomycetaceae bacterium
TGATCTCACGAAGCTCTACAGAAATATTATTGTTATTCAAATTCATCAAACATCTCCTCCTAGAAAAAATAATTAAAAATTAAAACGTAAAATCTCCTTAATAGAAAATGGGGAAAACACCTCAAAGAAAAACGAGACGAATATTAACTCAACCAAATCAACAGTTACTCGTCCTACACAGGAATCTCCATTCCATCACAATATAATGGTCGGCGTTGGGATGAACCGGGACGAGGTGAGTTCTTTAATGTGAATACAACTATACGTATAATCTCCAATTATCGTATCCGGGCAGTTTAAATCAACTCACCATTCAGTCCGGCGGGCAATTGACAATCGGTTCTTTTAACCTTAACGCACAAGGTTTAGTTACCAACGCCGGAACTTTGAATATTAGTGGTTCGGCAAACATACACGGCAATAACGTTGTTACGAATATCGGAACACTAAATGTTAGCGGTTCGGCGCAAGTGTCAACCACGACGATGAACAACTCAGGGACACTACTTCTCAAAAATTCCAATGAAAAAATTAGCGTAACTACTCTTAATAACACCGGAACATTTGCTTTCCAAGATGGAAGTGTTGTTAATATATCAAGAGATGTTACCTTCAGTGGCAGTGGTAAAATTTCCATCAAAAGTAACAATAATATATTGAAGGGCAACAACGTCCACATCAATACTTCTGCGTTCAATATCGAAGGAACTAATGTTACCAAAGATTTCCTCACGATTGATGCAAAAATTGACGGCAACGGTGCCGGTAAATTTAACTCAAAGATGTTTCCGTAACTCTTTCGGATGCTTTTTACAACAACAATAATAATAGTATCACCGCGTTGGAGTTTACCAATTCGGGTATTATTACTGGTAACGGTAAAAGCACGATTGATTATACACTTAGCAATGGTGCCGGAATCAATCAGGGCAATTCACCGGGAACTTTTACGGGGCATGATTTTAAGTTTCAAGATGGATCAATTCTTTATGCCGAGATTGGTTCCAACCAATGGGATAAACTCCTTGCCGCCGGTAACATTGAATTTACCAGTAACACAAAAGTGATTCTCTTGAATTACGGTAATCACGAATCACAGGTCAACGCTGAAGAAATCATTAAAACCACCGCTGGAAAAATAACTGTCGGCAACTCCGATCTGAATCAAAGCATGGTAAGTTCCATTACCAATAATAACGCAACGATAACAGGCGGAACGGCAAACGTGGTCGTTGAGTCGGCAAAAAGCAGTAACGTTGATCAACTTCAGATTAATGAAATCAATGTAACGGAAAAAACGGTTTCATTAAAGGTTTCAGGAAGTAAAACGACAACACCGCCTGATCCTAACGAGTCTTCGAATCCGGGCAATCCGATTGCTGGAACGAGTAATTTAGAAGTTCTTGGAAATGTTCTTCTTGAAATGGATTCCAGTAACAAATTATATCAAGCAGTTGCGAGTTATGCGGGAAGTGATCAAGATAAACTCATGGCGGCACTCAGCCAACTTGATCCTGTAATACTTTCCGTTGCAGCAACACAATCGTTTGACACCGTACAAAAATTTGTTACAGCGGATAATCGTCGGTCGTTTGAGCGACTTGGAGATATTTATCAGAGGAATCTGGCTGCTGATGTTGGGGCGTTGGACACAACAATTTTAGGACAATGTGATCCGTGTGATCCTCTTTGCAGTCAGAAAACCCCCGTAACCTCTGGTTCCAGGCGCTCGGCGGCTGGCAAAATCAATCGACAACCGGTGTGGAAAGTTACAACGCCGACTCTTTTGGTTTTGCTCTTGGTGCGGACAAACAAATAACCTCCGACTCATTACTCGGTCTCAGTTTTGGCGGTTATTTTAGTAACGCAAAATCAAGGTCGAGTAACAATTCTGTTAAAACCGATACATTATTGTTCTCGATTTATGGTGGACGCCGTATTGGTAATTTATTTATCAATGTTTCAGGCGGTTATGCGGATGGCGACTTGGAATCGAAACGTTCCACATCACTTCTGGGCGGTTGGGCGAATAACAAACACAACGCGAAAAGTTATTTTGGCAATGTGGAGTTAGCTTATCGTTTCGGTAATAAATGGTCATATCTGACTCCTTTTATTTCGTACGATTTTATTCGGTACGAAGAAGACGCCTTTACGGAAACCGGTAATATTGCCATGAATGTTGCCGAGCGCAACGCTGATGCTCATTTTCAAACGATTGGATCAAGGTTAGGTCACCAAGTAAAACGTAACGGAATTTTATTGAATCCCGAATTGACCTTTGGTTGGCTTCACGATTACGGCTCAGGTTCACTTCACACAACCGGACAATTTGTTACAAGAAGTCCCGTTTTTACGGTAGTAGGCATTTCACGCAACAAGAATCGCGGAGTGATCGGAGCCAAGATTGACGCGGAACTCTCAAAACGAACAAAGGTGTTTATTCGTTATGACGGCGAATTCGCGAATCATTACAACGCTCAATATTTGACCGGCGGTGTCAATATCGCATTTTAATAAACGCAACGACATCGCCGTAACAAAAAGAGTTTTTCGTTTGTGACAACAAATCGGAGATACCATTCTCTGGTTTGTTGTCTTTTCGAAGGGAACCTCTAAAAATACTGATTGTTACGTTATCAAAACTCACTTCCGTTGTATTGGTCAGGAAAGCTTTGAGTGTTAATTCACCACGCCGAAGTTTTTCTTTCGTCTCCTCGTCGGCATGTTCAAGAATGTATTCGACACGGTTAATCGTATCATGGGAAACATCAGCAATTTCTGTTATACTGTGTTAGGCATAAAATAGGTATTTTTTTATTTGGTATTTTTTGTTCTACAACCTTCTTGTTTTTTCATTTCCATTATTTTTACGAGGCGGTATTTTATGATTTTGATTACTTATCCTAAGGCGGATATTCGAACGATTCGGCATGAGCGTTATTCGCATCCGGACATGGCGATTCGTCGTCGTATGACCATATCAGCACTTCCTAGTGAGGGCATTATTGCGTCGGATATTCCGATACTTGCCGGTGTGAGCCGTACGACAGTTTACCGTTGTTTACGGAAGTACCAAAACGGAGGTTTGGCTTCCATTTATGAATATGACCACCGTCCCCGGCGTCACAGCGAACTTGAATATTATGCGCAACA
>JAISBG010000790.1 GCA_031266315.1 Planctomycetaceae bacterium
CGCATAAAGTTCATCAACCGGTTTCATTTCTGAAATATAAATTTCTTTTTTGAAATATTTTTTTCTTTCCTGCTCCAATTCTTCATCAACACACCGGATTTCCGTCGTTACTTCGTCAATTTCCTTTGTTTTTTCGGGAAAATATGTTTTCAACGATTCACACATTTCCGGGCTAATGCCGGTTACATTCGTTTTAAGCAGTTTACCGTTGCGGTCAATCAAGAATACAACATTGAAAGAGCCGTAAATTTCAACATAATTTTTTTCCTTTGTTTCTTTCTTTTGATAACGTCCCTGCTGTGTCGTAACAACCCATGAAATTCCATTCTCAGCCGTCTTTTTCGCGGAAATATTCGGAGCATTACTTGTATCAAAATAAATGATTTCCAATCCATTATCTTTGAGCGTTTCGTAAAGTTTTTTTAACTCTGCGATTTTATTTTCGTAACGTTCAGGAGAACCGCCGCCGAAAATCAACAACACCATTTTTCCGCGATAATCCTTGATATCAACCAAATTTTCATAAATATCAACTCCTTCAAACTCCATTTCCTTACCAATCATTTCATATCGGTGAACGACACCCAATGCTGTTTTTGCACAAAAAGATAACAAATCAAAATTTTTTCGTTTAAGATGTTTTTCTAAAATGGGAGATAATTTTTCCACCGCATAAACCGCCAATTTTTCCGAACCGTCTGAATCCAATCGATCTGCGTGAGTCACAAGACTTGAAGCCAATTGTTCATCGGCTTCCGCTTTTTCATAGTGAGCATTGATGAGCGGCGCGTATTTATCAATCACTTTGCGAAACGAAACGACAACTTCCGATTTCGGCATCGTATAAAATGGGTCTGTCTCATTATTGCATAATGTGCGGATCAAATTTCGTACAATATATTCAGCTTCAGGAATGTTTTTGATATTTTCCAGAAAATCCCAGAGTTTTTCGTAATATAATTTTTTATCCGTACCGGTTTGAAGTGCCAATCCGATTCGCTTAAAGTCAATCGCTTGCTTTTTGTCTTCCGGCAACAACTCTTTTAATGTCAACAATTTGTCGGCAAGTTCGGTCAGTGCCGCACCTTTTTTCGCCAGAAACGCCTTGTATTCTTCCGGCGGACAATTCATTGGTTGCGCGGCAATTTCCTGTATTTCTTGTTTAATCCTCTCCGCCTCGTCAATGTCGGCACCGGCAGAAACAGCAGGATTAGAGGATACTTTTTCCTCTTGTCCAAACAACAGCGAAGTATTCGCCGCAAAAAACATCACCGCAAAAAATAACAGCGAAACAAAATTTGTGAAACGTTTCATCGTAATTCTCCGTTTTTAATGAGGTAATGAGGTTTTGTTGTTATGCTAAAGCCGTTTTAAAATTCGCGAAGCTGAACACGGTAGCGCAACAACGTGAAGCGGTTACTCGGGGGCGAAGCCTATTGCCTTACCGGCTACGGTATACGTGCCTGATTAGTGTTATGTGTTTAGGTTGGGTTTAAGTGTTTCAAGTAAATCTCCGCGTCGAAATGTTGCGGAAAGTCGTTGAAGAGGAATATCCTTGTCCGAACCATATAACGAAACAATCGCTCGTTCCAATATTTGAACCGATTTCAGATACATCGTTCCGAAATTTTCTTCTAAATATTTTTCCAAATCATGAAAATTTTGATGGTTTATTTTCTGTAATGGAATTTTATTTTCATGTAAAAGTTGACTGCCGATAATCATTGCGTAAAAACATGAAGAATAAGGCGTAAATTCTCTTTTACTTTCCGATACGTCTTTTTCCGTTCTAAAATATTTCTCAATACGCCGGAAGGACACGGTTGTTTTTCGTTCCAGATAGTTTTTAACATATTCAACCTTACGAAAAATTAAAACGGCTAACACTAACTGAGCCGAATTAAGATTTTTGAATATTGTATTATAAAGCACTCCGAAAAGTTTTCCGTACATAAATCTTGCCTGATGAGGCGATTGCCGCCAAACCGATAAAACCGCAACCGCCGCTTCTATCGGAGAAATACTACCAGCTATTGGATTGCCTCCCCGAAACCGTTTATAGGAAAATTTCTTCAATTCTGACATTCCTACTTCAAGTTGTCGTTGAATTTTATCATTGGAATGAAGGTCTTGAAGCTCAATTAAATTTTGATTGTTAGTTGCATAAGTGATATCGTCAACAAAACTCTGTTCGTTTTTCGTCAATTCATACAACCTTAACAATACAAAAACATTGGAAAAATCAGTTCGGTTTTTTGGATCGTTAAGTGTTTCCTGAATAATTTTACACGTTTGTCCTCCATTAACAATTTTCATTCCTTCAACACTCACCACATAATCCGATCCCTGAAAAACATTATGCCGGAACTTGTTACAAATCATTGTAATTCCGTTATTGAAAAAATAAAAATTGTCTTTTTGTTTTTTGTTCCGTAATGTTTGAGCAATCGCTCTGTTAACCCGATTCGTTCCTCCGAGATACCTCCTGATATTTCGTTCCAACAATAAATCACCGTGTTTGTTCAGTAAATCTTGAATTTCTGTTGTCGAAATTTTGCCGATAAGAACTCTTCGAAAGGCAAACTGATCGTCAATAATTGCTGTTCCGTGCAACCGAAATTTATCGTTGACTTCCTTTTTATTTTGCTTTATCGAAAACAGTGTATCATGATTGATATACTGCCATTCAATTTTGTCACCAAAACCTGATTGTTCAATTTTATTCTGAGCAATTTTCGTCCATTTTTTACCATTATTACACAGATAAAAATGTACATAAGGAATATAACCGTCACTAATCAATGATCGAATCTCTTCTATTTTAGGACGAAGCCGGTCATTGAGAAAATCATCAGGCTTTTGAGGATCAAGCAGATAGGATACTGTTGCAATGGCCTTTTCGACTTCCGTTTCAGGAAATGGACTGTTCCCCTCTAAATTTATTTTGTATTTCCCCTGAAAAAAAGTTACTACAAATTCGCCGTCAATGACTTCATCAATGTGAATACCGTCAACTCCGGCATCATTTCCTCCATCGGTAAAATATTCTGCCGCTTCTTCATAGGAAATATCGTACAATGTTG
>JAISBG010000831.1 GCA_031266315.1 Planctomycetaceae bacterium
AACATAAAAAACAGTCCGGCGGAAGCGGTCAGTATGCCCACATCGTCGGGCAAATGTCGCCAATTCCTGAAGAGGCGGAAACAACTGAAACATTTTTGTTTGAAGAAAAAATCGTCGGCGGTACCATTCCGTCCAATTATATTCCGGCAATTGAAAAAGGATTTCGCAGTTCGCTGGAAAAAGGACCGGTTGCCGGATTTCCGGTGGTTGGTCTGAGCATTTTAGTGGACGACGGTTCTTTTCATTCGGTGGACAGTTCGGACTTAGCGTTTCGAATTTGTGCGCAAACAACGTTACGAGAAACGTTTCCGCGAATGAAACCGACATTGCTGGAACCGATTATGCGGTTGGAAATTGAGTGTCCGAGTCCGTTTCAAGGAAATGTCGTCGGCGATCTCAATTCGCGGCGTGGTCTTATTAACGTTACCGAAACAATCGGCGTATCCACTCGAATCGAAGGCGAAATCCCGCTTGCCGAAACCTTCGGTTATTCAACAACGCTCCGAAGTATGACGCAAGGACAAGGAACCTTCTCTATGGAATTTCTAAAATACAAAAAAGTTCCTAACTCCATTCAGGAAACAATTATCAAAGAACGGAAAGAACAACAAAAAAAATAATAATTATTCAGAATAATTTTCGTTAGATAAAGCAGGCAACCATCAGGTAGGCGATGTTTCGCTGAAACATCGCGTCAGCGTTAGTCGACAGTGAATCAGATTAATGCAAAATAAAAACTCAACCGGCGCAACCGCCCAGCGGGCGGATTGCCCACCCATTTTCGCCGACAGTGAATCAAATTAACGACGGCAAATTATGTTGCCTTCCGTTTTGGAGTCAATAATGACTCAACCGACGCGACCTTTCAGCGAAAGGATCGCCCACCAATTTTTCGCATTTTTTCGTGCTTTTCGCGTTAAAATATGAAAATTCAGACAAAATGCAAGTTACACAAAAATCAAAATCAATTACGGAATTGATTATTGAAGTTCCTGATTTGTCGGCAACCGATCATTTGGGGCATCTTTTGGCAGAAACTCTTCCTGATGGTTCCGTTGTCGCGTTGATCGGAACACTTGGCTCAGGAAAAACACGGCTTGTACAATCTGTTGCCCACTATTCGGGAATTGAACAGGAACTTGTATCAAGTCCGACTTTTGTACTGCTTCATGAATACGACGGAGACCGACCAATTTATCATTTTGACACGTATCGGCTAACCAATAAAGAAGAATTTCAACAACTCAGCCCTGATGATTATTTTGAAGGAACCGGCATAACTTTTATTGAGTGGGCGGACAAATTCCCTGAAGTTTTGCCTGAAGAACGGTTGGAAATCCGAATCGAAATAACCGGAAGTACCTCAAGATATTTTCAAATCACCGCCTTCGGCAACATCTTTGACAAAACAATGCAACTTCTAAATTCATTGTGCACAAATAAAAAATCTTCAATTTAGTCCGTAGGATTGCAAGTTTTCCTCCGCCCTGCAAGGGCAATGCGTAACAATCCACCACAACGCGGTGGGTAACAGTTTGTTATAAAAAAAATTCCTGATTTTATCGGATTAGGTGTTCAAGCATTAAAAAGTTCGTTTTAAACACGAAACACATGAAAAGAGGTGGGCTATTTATCAAAAAGCCCGCTGGGCGGTTGCGCCGGTTGAGTCTTACTCGACTCCAAAATGGAAGGCAATACCATTTGCCGTCGTTAATCTAGTTCACGGTCGGCTAATGCTTTAGCAAAAGGTCGCCTACCTCTTGAATTTTATTCATAAATTCGGAATCAAAGATAATTCAGTAACGACATTTGGAGCATGGCACTGGTAACTTGCATAGATGCCTGATACGCGAGTTGTTGTGCCATATAATTAAGTGAAGCATCAGCGAAATCAATTTGAAGCGTTGAATTGAGTGTTGCCGCATACTGAATATTTTCTTCGGACAAACGTAATTGTACGTTATCCAAACTGTTTTGCATCACACCAATCGAAGCACGCGAACTGTCAAGCCGTTCAACCGCCGTGTCAAGAAGTTGCGTTGCTCGTTCCATTTCGCGTGTATCGTTTTTTTCCATCGCAACCTGTAACCGAATCAATGCATTAAAAAGCGAATCCGTTTCCAACGGGTTCGGATCATTGCCTTTCAAAACACTGTCCGTTCCGCCGGTCATTGTTACGGAATTTAACTCAACCAATCCGCTACCGTTACTCGTAAGCCCGTCCGGATTCGTACCATTTTGAACATCGAACATCGACCGAACTGTTGACGACGCCTGATTTTGAAACAGAGTAACCAGATCATTGGCAGTTGTTACGCCCGGTTCAATTGAAAATTGCAACGTTTTCGATGCCGCATCATAGACGAAATTCGGCGGCGTTCCTTCGATCACTTCAATCTTAACATCATTCGCATAAGTTCCAACATTTTTTGCCGTAACAAGAATCGAACCGTTCAGCACTTCCGGGAAAACCGAAACTCCGGCTTGACTGCCGACTTCCGTTTTCGTCCGATATTCTTCTCCCATGTTAATCAAACCGAGTTCGATTGCTGTTGTCGAAAGCATTGTCCGGTCAACACGTGTAACATTTTCTCCGAAACTTTTGTCCGTTAATTCAATTCCGTTACCAAATTTTGCCAACGAAGCCGACAATAAACCGTCACGATTATCAGGATGGTCGTTAATAATTTGTAACACATCGCCCAACGTTTTTGCGCCGCGAATATCAATCTCTAAAATAGTTCCGTCGTTTCTTGTAATCGTAAAATCAATTCCGCCGTCAATTCCGCCGCTTGTTGTTTCAAAACCGTCATAAACAACGCCTTCTCCGGTATTGATACCGTTTGTTGTATCAAGTTCCAGATTGAAATATTGTTTCGGTCCTGGCTGGGCGTTGAACGCATCAATCACTTCACAAGCCGTTGTTACACCGGAATTGATGCCGATGTTAATGACTTTTGCGGTTTCGTCTATTGAAACAATTACTTTACTTTGCGGATCGGTTGTTGGTACAAAATTGAGTGTGTAATCGTTCCACGCTTTTCCTTCGTTTCGGGCAGTCAGAATCAAAGAACTATTCGGCGTAACATTATCATGTCGGGCTGTTGCGGCAATACCGGGTCCGTCATAATCTGTTACACCGCGTCCGAAATCAAATTCGGTCAACCGCGAATCAAGATCAGCGGTTCGGATACCGAATTGAGTTGCTGTTGTCCCGCCGTTTTCGCCGATACAAAAATCCGCGCCGCTAATCCTGCTTCGAATATCAATTCCGTTTCGATTTTCATTAATGGACACGTAAAGACCGTATTGAGAACTATTTAACTCTGCCAGCAAATCGCCAACCGTATGACAATTTTCGAGCGAAATATTAAAGGTTTGATTACCGTTGACAAGTTGAATACCCGACGGGTCGAAATCAATTCCTGTTCCGCCGTTGGTTGTCCCTTCAATCACGGTAATTCCCGGCAATAATGTTACGGTTCCTGTTCCCGCCAGATCGGAACGTTGTTGATCCGCTCCGCTGACCGACGCGGTGAACGGCGGAATCGTTCCCGCTTCCGCTGCATCATTAATTGCACGAATAATATTGTTACTAATTGTATTATCGGGATGAATATTGATCAACACTGTTTTCGTTTCCGCATCATATTCCGCCCATTCTTCACCCGGCACAATTTGCGGGTCAGCCCGAAATGCAATATTGACATCGTTTAGCGGAAAAAGTTCTTCGCCTGTTTCCGTATCATAAACACTGTTGCCGTTGTGATTGGCACGAAGAAGAATATCATTATTGTTTCCGGCAAAAACCAATGTTGTACCGGCGCGGGAACCTAAAATATCGTCCAGTAATGTTGTTGGTGTTAGAGCAGGATTGAGGTCACGTCCGGTCAGCGGTTTTTGCGACGTTAATTCGGTTCCGGTTGGAATACCAAGTTGGCGGGCAATTGTTCCTTTGCCGACCTCTGTAACGGTAATCGAACCGGACGTTTCGGGCGGTAACGACAATGATAAACCATTCGATGTCAAATCAACTTTAACGGAAAAATAAGGATTTTTACTGTTTTCAATTGTCCGTTCCACATCGGCAAGTGTAACACAACGGCTCAAGTCAATGTCAAAGGTCATGATTTGATCATTGAGTTTATAATTGAAACGAATAGAACCTTTTTCGACACCGTTTCCGCCGTTAAGATTACTCAGAAGTGTTGCATCGCGGACAGCGGGATTGAGATCGGCATTTCCCCGCACCGGTTCAGAAACCGCTCCGAACACCTCAACACCATTGACGTTTGATTGTGACAATAAATCCGTATCACTCCATGAATAAATATTTGATTCGGTTCCGTTGTATTTGACGGTGTAGGAATCGTTTCCCCATTCAAAAGGCAAGACCGATGTTGTCGAACCGGCAAAAACGTATCGATTTTCAAACGAATAGTTACCGAAATCAAATATCTGCTGAACCGTTTGTTTAACCGTCTGAGCCAACGCTGTCCGTTGAGTGCTGCTGGTTGTCGTGTTGACCGCTTCTAAAGCCATTGCCCGCGCGTCGTCGGTGAGCGCGTTGAACAATGAAAGTGTCGAATCGGTTGCCGATAAAAACGTTTGTGTCGATTTGACATTCGCGGCGTTTTGCGTTTTGCGTTCAATTAAAGTCTGAACAGAAAGCGTAGCCGACGCGTTGTACGGAGCATCACTTCCATAACGGTATTGCCGTTCCGTCATAAGCTGATCTTCGTAACGCGACAGCAAAATCTGTGCACTCGACAAACTATTGTACGCACGGTTTGTCTGAAGTACAACACTTGTTCGGTTGAAAGAAAGAGGGACAATAGACATGTTATCACGGACATTCAGAATTGATACAACAATAATTTATGCAACAGCACAAAAATAAACCACAAGCGTTACTAATACTTTGTGAGTTATAAAATTAGTATTTTTTTAACAATTCATGGAATCGTTACGCTTACGAAAAAAATCTAACGGTAACCTCATTTTCAACCTAATTTCTCTGACGAAACAACCTCAGTAGCCTATTGATTTCTCCTCAAACCAACCTCATTACCTCATTGATCATTTGTTTGCAATG
>JAISBG010000836.1 GCA_031266315.1 Planctomycetaceae bacterium
CCTTATGATTACCAATTTGACGATTCCGATGGAAAACACCTAATCCGGTAGAATCAGAAACTTTTAACAAATAGCAAAGATTATTTTTTGACAAGATAGACATATATTACGTAAGTCATAAAATTGGTACTTTTTTGATCATTCACGGAGTAGCCCGATAGGGCTTCATTTCGATAACCGCAGTCCGGTTAGGAACTAAAAAGCCGCTACCTGAAAGGCAGGATTTTAATCTCTGCTAGTGCTTAAAATAAAAACCCTATAGGTATATCCCTTTCACAATTAGGGATGTCCTTTTTCTAATTAGGGACAACCCTAAACCAATTAGGGACAACCCTTCGACCTCGAAGGGCAACCCTTTGACCTTGAAGGACAACCCTTTGACCTTGAAGGACAACCCTTCGACCTTGAAGGGCGTCCCTTTTCACGTCAAGAAAATCCTTTTTAACGTTAGGGACGTCCTTTTTCACATCAAGGGAATCCCTATTCCGATTCTAAAACGAAATATTACACAAGAGATCAAGTTATATCAATAGTAGGATTGCAAGTTTTTCCTCCGCTTCTTTAGGGGCGGAGGAAAAACTTGCAATCCTACTGAAAGCTCTGTAGGCATAACTTGACAAATAATCAAGAATCAGTAAAAATGAAGTTGGTAATTTCGGTTTAACCGTAACTTTTATAACTATAACATTTAACTTGTGTTAAATCCATGCCCAAAAAAATTGCTGAAAAAACAAAATTCCTAAGCGAAAAACCAAACAAAATCAATAAAATTGAAATGGTTTATTCGAAGAATCCCGAATTGAAAAATGCTGTATCGCAAATCGAAAAAACATTCGGCGAAGGCGCCATCATGTCACTGGGACTCGATCGAACACCCAGCCTTTCCGGTGTTTCAACCGGCAGCCTCTCCTTAGATATTGCCTTAGGCGGTTTCGGAGTACCGCGCGGAAGAATCGTTGAAATATTCGGTCCTGAATCCAGCGGTAAAACAACATTGACCTTACATATTGTTGCGCAAGCCCAGAAAGAAAGCGGTATCGCCGCATTCATTGATGCCGAACACGCACTTGATCCAAGTTGGGCAAAACGTCTTGGTGTTGATCTCGAAAGCCTACTTGTTTCACAACCGGGAAGCGGTGAAGAAGCCATGCAAATCACAGAACTGCTCGTTAAATCCAATGCGGTTGATGTTATTGTTGTGGATTCGGTTGCGGCGTTGGTTCCTGAAAAAGAACTTAAAGGCGAAATTGGCGATTCTCATGTCGGGCTTCAGGCACGGCTGATGAGTCAAGCTCTTCGTAAACTAACCGGTATCATTGCTAAGAGCAAAACTTGTGTCATTTTTATCAACCAGATTCGTGAAAAAATTGGTGTTATGTTCGGCAATCCCGAAACAACACCCGGAGGACGTGCGTTGAAATTTTACTGTTCTTGCCGGATTGATGTTCGTCGGGTTGGGCAAATCAAGGAAGGTGAGGCGGTCATTGGTCAACGAGTAAAGGCAAAAGTGGTGAAAAACAAAGTGGCTCCGCCGTTTCGTGCTGCGGAATTCGACATGATGCACAACAACGGAATTAGTTATGAAGGCGATATCCTCGATCTTGCAACTGCACAAAAAATCATTGTCAAATCCGGTGCGTGGTTCCGTTACGGCGAACAACAACTTGGTCAGGGACGGGAAAAAACAAAACAATATTTGAAAGAAAATCCCGATTTTACAGAACAACTCAAAACAGAAATTCTGAACAAAATTCAGGAAAGTGGTGATGACCTATTTGCCGACGGTGCTGATGAATAGCAGAAAATGTGAATTGTTTCGGAAATAAACATGAATATTGTGCGTAAATATTGAACGTAAACGCAAGCAGTTACATTTATTTTATGCCTAAAGAGATAGTTATTGGTCCGCAGGACGGACAACAGAAACCGGCAGAACCAAACGCATCAAATCAATTTCATAACGAATTATCGTTGGAAGAAGACCGTGCATTGCGTCCGCAACGGATGTCGGAAATGATTGGTCAGCGTGATGTTTTTGCTCGGCTTGAAATTTCGATTCGAGCCGCCCAAAAACGTCGGGAACCACTCGGTCATGTTCTTTTTGACGGTCCGCCGGGACTCGGTAAAACAACTTTTGCAACATGTATTCCGCGTGAACTTGGCGTTCCTCTTCAAATTGGAAATGGCGCAACACTTAAATCACCGAAAGATGTTGTTCCGTATCTGACCAATGCCGAAGAAAATTCTGTACTGTTTATTGATGAAATTCACCGGATGCAAAAATCGGTTGAAGAATTTTTGTATCCGGCAATGGAAGATTTTCGGATTGATTTGACGCTCGGCGAAGGTGTGAACGCCCGGACGTTGAATATTCAACTCAAACCGTTCACGCTTATCGGCGCAACAACCCGAACCGGTTTAATTTCCGCACCGCTTCGGGATCGTTTTCAAATGCGGGAACATCTTGATTTTTACACGATTGATGAACTTGCGGTGATTGTCCGCCGTAGTGCAGGAAAATTAAATGTACGAATAGATGATGATGCGGCTTATGAGGTAGCGTTTCGTAGTCGCGGAACACCGCGTCTGGCAAATAACCGTCTTCGTTGGGTTCGTGATTTTGCGGATGCGAAAGCAAACGGGACAATAACGTTACGGGTTGCGGTGGATGCGTTGGACATGCAAGGGATTGACCGGCTTGGGCTTGATCCGCAAGACCGAAAATTTTTGGAAACAATGTTACGGGTTTTTCGCGGCGGACCGGTTGGAATTGAATCGGTGGCTCACACAATGAATGTCGCGCCGGATACACTGGTTGATGAAGTAGAACCCTTCATGCTCCGCAGTGAACTTCTTATTCGTACACCGCGCGGCAGACGTCTCACCGAAAAAGGTTTCCGACATCTCGGAGCCAATCCCGCCGATTTTGAAGAGTCGTCGCTCTTTTCATTGATGTAAAAATGTAAATTTGTACAAAATTTTATGCCAAAGAGTTGGCGGTTCTCCCTACTTGCCGGTATGGTATTCTTCGATTAGAATAATCGCCCTTCGCGTGTTTAGAGATCACTTTATTTTAATGATAATAGTTCTTCTCCGTAAAATTTGAATTTCAATCGGACAGATTCCATGATTAAAAAATATTTGTTTTATTTATTCCGTTGGCAACTTTCAACCCCTATATTAGCCCTTGTTTTATGGGCGTTGCGGGGTTATAACGACTGGATAGTTACAGTAATTGCCAATTTGCTGGGAGGTTTGATTTTCTTTTGGGTGGATCGTTTCATCTTCAGAGTTGAATACAGGAATCCTTTGTGGGAAATCAAGGATGACATTGTTTGTGTCAACTGCGGAAAAATCTGCAAAGGTTACCGCTTGGTAAAAACCTCCAACTATGACCGCCTCAACGATAAACATCCTGAATTTCGTTGCGCAGCGTGTTCCGAAGAAAAAATTAAACAACTAAATAATCGCGGCGTTATCGTATAAAAGAAAAATTGTAACTATTCAGTTGTGTGATGAACATTCATTTTCTGTCCCGTTAGGGACAATATGTTGGTAGAAAAACTAAACAACCTCAGTAGCCTCATGGACTTCCCCAAACCAACCTCATTACCTCATTGATAATTTTTAATGAGGTAATGGAGGTTAGGATATTTGGGTCATTTTTACTACTGAAGTTGTTTCGTGAGAGAAATGAGGTTGCGAAAACTTGATTTCGATCCTTTGAAGAATACCAATTTCTGATTCTGCAGGATTAGGTGTCCAAGCATTGGAAAGTTCGTTTTAAATGCGAAAAGAGGTGGGCAATCCGCCCGCTGGGCGGTTGCGCCGGTTGACTCGGCATTGACTCCAAAACGGAAGGCAACACCATTTGCTGTAGTTAATCTAATTCACAGCCGGCTAACGCCGACGCGACCTTTTAGCAAAAGGTCGCCTACCTACGAAAGGTTGCCCACCTTTTGAGTTTTATCCATAAGGTCACCTACCTTATGATTGCCTACTTTTAACGAAAATTCCGCAATGTTCAGAAAAATTGCTCTTGATCAGTTTTTGTGTCATTGTTATAGTCCTGAAAGTTCCAAAGTTTTTCGTTTAGGAACCTAAGGGACAATAATCCTTCAATAAAAAAACTCCTGTGATTAAAAATGAATCTTTTAGGGATTCCTTAAAAATTATTTTTTTAGAAATTTTCTACTCCCCAAAAATTCCGAAACGCTCAGAAAAATTGTTCTTGACCCGTTCGGAGTTTCGCCGTAATTCCTATGAAAGGATTCCGCTATGAAAAAGACAATTGTTGTTTTGTGTATTGTATCGTTTTTGTTTCTCTGTTGCGGGCAGTTTTTAGCAACAGCAGCAGCAGAATCGGTGAGTAAAAATGTAACAAGTTGTATGTTAAAGGGCGAACCAAGGGAAAAAGTTGCGGAACGGACTTTTTCTGAAGCGTTGGAAACTCCGGTTTCCTTTGTTTCCAATGCCGAAATCAAACTTCGATTGGTTCTGCTTATGTTTGCCCAACATTGCCGTGTTCCAATCTTTTGCAATGAAAAAACATCCGAAAAATTGGAAACACCTGTTAAAATCAATGTTGATAAACCAATTCCTTTCAAAGAATTTCTTGAACCTATTTTGAAACAGCAAGGATTGATTTACACCGTTACCGATAACGCCGTCCATATTACATCAGTGTCAAATGAAACATCCAAAATTGTCGAAAAGATTGAACAATCCGCTCATTCCGAACAGCAAACAACCAACCCAATTGCCGAACAACTCAAAATACCGTTTTCGTGCAATATTAAGAAACCGGTTACGTTGATGGATGCGCTGAAACAAATCAGTAAAACAACCGAAATTTCTATGATAATTGATCACGGCAGAATATGGGAATCCGGTACAAAATCGGAAATGGAAATGGAAAAACCTTTTAATTTTTATTTTCCGTTCAAAATACCGTTGAGTAACGTTTTGGATTATTTGACGAAACAACAAAATCTTGCGTGGATTGTTCAGAACGACCATATTCTGATTACGTCAAAAAGATATGCAGAAAGAAATAAGAACGCAGATGATACGAGAATGTATTATATTGGCGATCTGTTGGAAGATACTCCGCAATTATTGAGCGAAAAAGAACCGCATACAATTCCAATCTCCAACGACACGTTCCTACCTCTTATTGATTATATTACGACAATGATTGAGTCGGAAACATGGGATGGCAATATTACAACCTATTATCCCAACAAAAGTTTGGTTATCCGGCAGCCGAATAATGTACATGAACAAATCGCCAAGCTGTTGAAAACGTTACGGCAATTCAATGATTGTTCTGATAATGAAATAAAATCTTCCCAATGGGAATCACCACCTATTCCGTCAGAAACCGTCTATTATTATCAACAATACGATGTCAGTGATCTCACAATACCGACAGAAGAGAATACGAATGGATTGATTGATCTTATTCAGTGTGTAGTGTCGCCGGATGATTGGAAAAAACGCGGCGACGGTCCAGGATTTATTAACATTCAGGAAAACCAACTCTTTGTTTTGCAGGAACATCGTATTCACACTGAAATTGCCGATATTCTCGAACAGTTACGGCAATTAAATAAAAGTCCTGTAAAAAATAAAACTCTAAAAATTTCCGGCAGATAATCGTTTCGTTTTATATTATATTTTCTGATTCTATCGGATTAGGTGTTTTACAAGGGAATCGTAAAATAAT
>JAISBG010000846.1 GCA_031266315.1 Planctomycetaceae bacterium
CTCATCAAATTGCTATTGACACATATATTTAAAACAAAAAGATGTCTTTAATTGTTTTTTGTTTCTATTATTTTCAGCTACATGTCAAAAACGAGTCAATAGCAGTTTGACCTTTTTTCGCCGACAGTGAGTCAGATTAAGATTGTGGTGATTGGTTTTATTCTTTTCGATAAAATGGTAAAATGAAAGTCCCAACTCCAATTTTCGACCTTCAACCAATAACCAATAAATCCATGAGTACCACCAACTCTACCCCGTCCGGTTCTCATAGTTTTCCGCAGGTCATTTTCGTCAACAAGGCAGTTTGTCGGGATTGTTATCGTTGCGTTCGAGTTTGTCCGGTTAAGGCAATCCAGATGCACGACGGTCAGGCATCTGTTGTTGCGGAACGTTGTATTTCTTGCGGAACTTGTGTTCGGGAATGTCCGCAATCCGCAAAAACGTTTCGAAAAGAACTCGAAACCGTCAAACGATTACTCGAATCCGGTGGTCGAATCGCTTGTAGTTTGGCTCCGTCTTTTGCCGGATTTTATCCGGAGCGGTTGCGAAAACGAATCCCTTCCGTGTTACGGCTTCTTGGTTTTTTCCATGTCGCCGAAACCGCTATCGGAGCCTTCTTCGCGGCAAAAGCCTCCGCCCGATATATCGAACAACACGGTCACCGCGAACCGGGAATCATTTCCGCTTGTCCGGCTTGTGTCGATTATATTTTGCGGTTTCAACCTCAATGGTCGCGATACATTATTCCGGTTGTTTCTCCGATGATTGCTCACGCGAAACATATTCGTCGCCGATTTGGAAACGATACAAAAATTGTTTTTATTGGACCTTGTGTTGCCAAAAAAGTTGAAGGGCAAAACGCCACTGGAGAGGGACACATCGACGCGGTGCTGACATTCGACGAATTTAATCAATGGCTGGAACAAGAAAAAATTGATATTGCCGGTTGCGAGGAAAGCGATTTCGATGAACAACCACGCGGTGCCGCACGATATTTTCCGCTGGAAGGTGGTTGTGTTAAAACTGCCGGTTGGACAGCGAATCTGTTCGACGAAAATGTCGTAACGGTTAGCGGTTTCAGCGATGTCCGGCAAGCGTTGGAAGTCAGCCGACCCGGTCAAATTATTGAACCGTTATTTTGTCCTCACGGTTGTACCGGCGGTCCGGCTGGCGGCAGCAAAGAACCGTTTTACGAAACACGATTGAATATTCTCGACTATGCCGGAAATCGTTCCAAAAATTTTGGTGTTGCTTCGCAAACTGCCGAAAAACTTGCGGAAGAAGAAATTCTGACAACACAAGACCAACTTTTTCTTGACATGTTGACACATTATTATGATCCGCCGGCAATGTCAAAACGGAAAGAAATTACGGAAACACAAATCCGTGAAGTTTTTGAAAAAACCGGCAAATCGCTTCCCGAACGACAATATGATTGTGGTTCTTGCGGTTATCCGAGTTGCCGAGATATGGCGGTTGCGATTATCGAAGGTTTTGCTGAGCCGGAAATGTGTGTTCCGTATTTCCGACAGGTTGCGGAACAACGGATTGACCGTGTTATTGAAACAAGCCCAAACGGTATTGTTACACTGGACGAACACCTGAATATTGTCAACATGAATCCGGCGTTTCGTCAATTTTTTCAATGTTCCAACGCCGTTTGCGGACGCCCGATTTCTTATCTGATGGATCCGGAACCGTTTGAACGCCTTTTGGCGGAACCGGACAAAAAAGTCGAAATTATTGTAAACCATGAATCGTATCATCTTGTTTGCCATGAAGTTTTGTATTCACTTCCGGTAGAAAAACAATTTGTCGGAATTTTTATGAACATTACGAAACTTCAGAAAAACGAAACGCAACTTGATTTTCTCCGCCAGCAAACGATTAAACAAGCCCGTGAATTGTTGGAACAACAAGTTGTGATGGCGGAAACGATTGCCGCATGTCTCGGAGAAAATACCGCAAGAGCCGAATCCCTGCTCGAAAAACTCATGGATCAAGCGGAACAAAAATAACCGCAGCAGCAATGCTGTTTTTCGTTAAAGGTCGGCAATGATCAGGTAGGCAACCTTTCGCTGAAAGGTTGCGTCGGTGTACTCACCGACAGTGAATCAGATTAACGATGGCAAATTATATTGCCTTCCGTTTTGGAGTCAATGCCGAGTCAACCGGCGCGACCCTTCAGCGAAGGGATCGCCCACCAATTTTTCGCCGACCATGAATCAGATTAACGACGGCAAATTATATTGCCTTCCGTTTTGGAATCAATGCGAACTCAACCGGCGCGACCCTTCAGCGAAGGGATCGCCCACCAATTTTTCGCCGACCGTGAATCAGATTAGCGACAGCAAATTATATTGCCTTCCGTTTTGGAATCAATGCGGACTCAACCGGCGCGACCCTTTCAACGAACGGATCGGCTTACTTGTTGGTGATTACCCACAAATTACGAAACGATCTGTATTTTTTCAAGGAAGGCACACCTAATTTAAGTACTTTATTTGTTCACAATGCCTTATGGCCAAAAGTATCTACACATCTTTTATGAGTATTTCGATAAAATGCTAAGTTTAGTAAAGGTTATTTTTACGAATTTATCAACTATTTTTCCAAAAACATTGAAAAAAGGTCAAACTGCTA
>JAISBG010000861.1 GCA_031266315.1 Planctomycetaceae bacterium
TTGCAAACTATTGTTGAAACGCTTGATAAGGCTCATCGCCAAGAGGATGCGACCAATCTATTGCGAACAGAATCCGTCTCTATTGGCGAACACCAAACGCTTGTTGATCGGTTGATCGAATTTGGATTCCTCGACGAGGCGGAGAAAATTGCAAGTGAACAACGTCAAATCAAATTTGAAGAAATTCGTTACGGTGCAACTCGTTGTGATCCGTGGCCGGATTACTTGAAAAAAATTGCCGACAAAAAACAAGATTGGGCGACAAAAGCGTCAATTGAAGCGGCGGAAATTTTCGAATATCCTACGAATAAAAAAATTCTGGCTCTCTTGTTGACTGCGGAGAAAATGAAAGTCGAATCAGCCGTACGTTGTTCGCTTGAAATATTCCTGCAAACCGGTAAATTTCCGGCGGCTGTTCAAAAATGTCTTGAAAATGTCAAACCGACGGAGAAAGATTGCAATGTTTGGCCGATTCCATTTTTCGTTTTCCAGCCGAATAACCAAGAAATGTGTCCCCGATTTGATGTTCTTTGCGAATGGGCTATTTCTGAAAACCGTCCGAACGATGTTGTACATTGGTTTGACGAGTTTTCCAAACAGAACCCGAAAACAAGAGTGCAAGGAAAGGGAATTGGTCGGGAAAATGTTGCCGATGCGATTATCAATTCTCATCCTGAACGGGCGTTCCGGTTTTACTTAGACTTGGCGGAACACGAAATGGAGACAACACGTAATTATCCGTCGGCAATTCAATTACTTAGAAAGGCACGAAAAACATTTGAAAACTTGGGGCGCATCGCCGACTGGTCAAAAGTGATGATGGAAATCCGTGCAACACATCGCCGCAAACCAAGTTTAATGAAACTACTCGACGAACTCGAAGCCGGTTCCATTGTGAACCAGAAACGCAAAGAAAAATAGCTGATTCTACCGGATTAGGTGTTTTCCACCGGAATCGTGAAATTAAAGGTCAGCATCATAAGGTGGGCAACCTTTCGCTGAAAGGTTGCGTCGGCGATAGCCGACAGTGAATCAAATTAACGACGATAAATTGTATTGCCTTTCGTTTTGGAGTCGAGTAAAACTCAACCGGCGCGACCGCCCAGCGGGCTTTTTGATAAATAGCCCACCTCGCTGAAGAGTTGCGTCTGTTGACTCTTCATTGACTCCAATCAATTGGTAGGTCTTTTTAGTTGGTTAGCCAACCTGTCGATAACAACCGTTTGTAGATTTTGCCCTCAAAAAATTGCCTATTTTACCACTAAAATCGGAATGTTAGGAAAATTTTCATTTTTTTCATTTTTTAATAAAATTTTATTTGAAATTTTACCTCTCTCAACGTATTATTTAATTTAATTGTTGTTTATTTTAAAATAAACTTTTTGGACGTTTTACTAAAATGTGTTGGTACTAAAACCGGTAAAGAGGCAATTTTAATTTTTATTTTTCCTGTGTGATGGTTGCCCAACAATGTTTGCACCCAAGCCGGCAATTGTAATGTGGATCAACTATCAATGTCGCATCATCTCATCAAAGGCAATTGCTCTTATCGGCAGAGGTCGGACAAAAAACCAAAGGAGAAAGATTATGAAAAATTTTTACACGACACTATTTTTATTAGTTTCTCTGGTGATGTTTGTTGTATCGGCTAAGGCTGAATACGTTTCAGAACAATTAACATTCAACAAGATTGCGGGAGGTCAATCGGCAGATGTTGAGTTGGATTTTTCTAGTTACGATTTAAGTACCGCTAGTAGTTTCACTTTTGAGTTTCCGTTAGGGTTGACATCTTATCTTCGTTTTATAAATGAGGATTACGGCGGCGAGTATGTAATCAATGCCGGTACTTATTTAGACACTTTGACTTACAAACTTAGTGTTGTTGCTAACAAGGGAAATGGTTCTTCTGTTTCTCTTACCAAAGATGATACGAGTGTAAGCGAAGTTGAGTTAACTTATACCGTAGCAGAGACGGTTAATTTATCCGAAGGAAATAGGTACACTATTTCGGCTACTGAAAGTACACTTCCTTCAAAACTTACTTTGACCGCTGAAGAGTTTCTTAACCTTCTTGACGAAGACGATCATTTAAACATGAGTTTTAATTTCAGAGGACAGAAGTTTGATCCTCAATTCCCGCCTATTCCGGGTATTAATTCAGGCACCCAAGTGGAGTCATTGGTGGGTGAAATTAAAGTTTCTTTTGACGCTGCACCCGTAACTCCAGAACCGTCATCGTTATTAATTTTCGGAGCGGTGATGATATTGGGATTACCGTTTGCGTGGCGTTTTCGCCGTAAATCGGCAACTTGATCTTGATAACAAAACAAGATTGAAAAGTAAAAAAGGGAGATCATTGATTTGATCTCCCTTTTTTTATTTCATTTTCATTTCATAAATTCGGAGCGGACTCGGCGGAGGTGTAACCGAATGAGGGTGATCGCGATTAGGCGGTAATGTTTCCCACTTCATTACGTAACGAATATCAGCATGGTGATCGAATGGTTGGTTTTGGTCGCGTAAATCCCATGCCGTTCTGCTTTCGATATTAGGAAAATCAAGTTCAATTTTACCAATTTCCTTAGGCAACCGGACAAGAGGCGGGGCTTTGCCAACTGGTTTGAGAGTTTTCTCATCAAGCAGCCAATGTCCGCTGCCTTCTTTTATGTGTCGGAAATTTTGAACAAGTTTACCTTCCTGAATTTCAATGGCTCCGAACGAAATTTCAGTAACAATTGAGCCGCCGCCTTTGAAATCCCAACGATATTTCCAATCGCTTGTTTGGTAATATTTCCATGTTCCCTCTTCTAATCGGGCGTTGTAAAGTTGATAATTCCCATTGGTATCATATTTACCGTAGGAAATAATGACACGATTTTGGGAATCAAAACCGATTTTTTGAGCGGGATTCAAAAGTCCTTGCCCCGGTTGAGCGGTGTCAATAATTTCACCGGT
>JAISBG010000013.1 GCA_031266315.1 Planctomycetaceae bacterium
AGGCGTCTGTTGCGGAAACGGTAACTTGAGTAACCGTCTTTTCAACAACACCCGGCTCCGTTCCCGTATCAACCGGTTCGGTTTTATCTTCAATCAAAACCGTTGCAGAATTTGCGGACAAAATCGTGTAACGAGGTTGCCCTTGTTCGTCGGTTTCATTCGACGGCAACAGAGTTAAAACAATTGTTTCCGTGCTTTCCGTCAAATCGTCAAGCAAAGGTGTTACGGTAAGAACGTAATGAGATTGTCCGGCTGGAATCGTAACACTGCCAAACCATGTTTGTGTTTCAGAATCAAATGTTGCGCTAATTCCTGTATAGTCAAGATTGAGTGTTGCCGTACCGGAAATAGTAAAGTGTACGGTAAGCGGTTGATTCAAATCACTTTGACCTGCTCTGGCAATCGTGAACTCCGCCGTGTTTTGACCATTTTCCGAAGCATACGGATCGGTTGCAATCACTCCGACTCGCGGTGATTCCTGTACTGGATTTTCAACACCAACGTCAAGAATTGTAAGTGTTGTATCGGAAATACCATTCACAACATAACCCGAACCATTGAGAATTGTGAGTGAAACGGTTTCGTCCTCTTCCAAGAGAGTATCGGTCAACGTGTAAACCAGCAAGTCAACATATTCCTGTCCGTCGGCAAACGTAACTAGAATCGTTTTTGTTTCATGGTCAAAAATACCGCCAAACTTGAAATCCGTTTCAAGTTGAGCGGTCGAGATATTATCGTTATGCTGAAGCCGGACATTGAGTGTTCCGGCAGTGTTGTCACGATAAATTCGTGTTCGAGCTATTAGTCCTTCCGCCGCATTTTCTGTTTCGCCGAGCCAAACTTTTGTTGTTTCGTCGTGGTCGGTAATGTTGATTGTAATATCAAGATTACCAAGAATAAAGTAACTGCTTGCCAAATTCTGATTGCCTTGATGTAATCGAATCAAAATCTTTTTATCCGGTTCAACAAGATTGTCGTTGATTAATTTAATCGGAATATCGACAAATTCATCACCAATACCAAACTGAACCGTTCCGACCTTCGACCCGTACAACATACCCGCAAACGCTTCAAAATCTGTTCCTAAAATTGCGGTGCTTGCGTTTGTATCATATTCAAACGATATGGTAAGCGGCTTGTCGGTTTGGTCGCGATGAAGCCGGATAAACGCATCTTGTTCCCCTTCAATTCCATGTTGAATGGTTTCGATACGAATATTGGTAGGACGGTCATTATCTTTTATTGAAACGATTGCTTCAAAGTTCTCGTCCAATTCATAATTACCGTTACCCGTTGTCAAAACAATTCGGACGGTCTTATCGGCTTCAATCAGATTGTCGTCGAAAACAGTAATCGGAATATAAACGGAACTTTCACCTGCTTTGAATGTAAACGTCCCAAAAGTCGAACCGGATTTCATACCGGGTAATTGTGCAAAATCATCACCCATGACGGCGGTACTTCCGGCGGAGTCGAAAATATAATTGAATGTTAATTCTGTCTGTGTGTTGTCTCTATCAACACGAACATAACCGTTTTCGCCGCCTTCGGTTGCGTGTTTAATTTCGCCGATACGCAATGTTGTTTTGACATCATCGTCAAAGATAGAAACCTCAATCGTGTTACGGGATTCGTCAATATCATAAATAGTATTGACACCGCCGACTGTTTCATCACCCGAAATAATTGTAATCGAAACAATTCGTGTCCCGTCAATGAGAGAATTATCAATAGCACGAATCGGAATATCAACATAATACGCCCCCTTGGCAAAAGTGATAAAACCTGTTTCAAAATTATTTTCACTCATTCCCGGCGGATACTCATAATCCAGCCCCAACATGCCTGTTGACGTGTTGTTGATACGGTAACTAATCCGCAATGCATTGGTCGCATCACTTCGCCAAACGCGGGCGTAACCATTTTCCAACCCTTCCGTCGCATCTTGTTTTGTTTCAAACCAGACCGTCGACTTAATATCGTTATCATGAATCCAAAGCGTTGCAACAGAATATGTTACATCAAAGTTATAAAGCGGCAACAATGGTTCTCGGTAACCATATTCATCTGTTACATTGTCCGGAGAAGAAAGAATTTTAAGAACAACAGACTCCGAGTGTTCGATTACAGAATCGTTAAGCGCAGTTATCGGAATTCGGATAGTATCTTCACCAATTTTAAATGTGACTAAAAGTGAAGTCGATTGTGGATTGGTGGTATTAAACGGGTTGTTAAAATCTTCACCCAATGTTGCCGTACCAAGTTTTTTATCAAAACCGAGGCGGACGATAAGCTCATTCACCACATTGTCTCGATGGAGGAGAAAATAACCCGTTTGTACATTTTTAATCGCATCATTTCCTTTTTCGAGCCAAACATTTGTTTCATCATTATCCTCAATAAACACATTTTTAGTCGCAGTTTTTGAATCAATAAAATAGGCGATTGATCCACTTGTTCCAAGTCCTGGTGCAGTCAATGTGAGTACCAACTGCTCCTGACCTTCCACTTTGGTATCGTCAAGAGCATTAAGCGGAATATCAATATATTCCTGACCTCTCTCGAAGGTTAACTCGCCATAACTTCCATCCCACGTGTTTGAACCGGGTAAACGTTCAAAATCAATTCCACTTCGAGCCCAACCGAAACTTGATTGGCTGTAACAATCGTAATAGTAATAACAATAACTTCCGGCATTACGAGAATCAAGAGAATAGCGAATTGTTACGGCTCGGTCAGTATGATCGCGGCGTATACGAATAAAACCATTCTTACCTCCTTCTACCGCATTTTTCGTTTCGTCAATCCAGATGTTAATCGGAAGATCATTATCTTCAATAGAAATTGTTTTTTCGCGGCGCGAAGTATCAATGATATAAGAAATACCCTGCCTAGAATAATCATAATAACAATAACTGTCATTATTATTATAATAACTTCCATCTGCGTGAACTAATGTAAGATGAATTGATTCCATTCCTTCATAGAGTTCATCGTCAATCACAACAATCGGGATATCAATATAATATTGATATTTTTCGAATATAACGGAACCACGAATACCATTTTCAGCGGTACCGGGTAAAATACAATCCAATCCATGTTTCGCCCACCCTTGAATATTAGATGCGGCACTGTTATTTTGATAATTAAAATAATAAAACACCTCGAGTTCGCGATAAGCATTATCCCGATAAACACGAATAAATCCATCTTGTAAACCTTCGATTCCGTTTTGCGTTTCACCAAGCCAAACATTAATTATTTCCTCATTGTCGGTAATGGTCAATGTTACTGTTTTATGTTCGTCATCCAAAAAGTAAGTAGGTTGCGAAACATCCCGATGGACAAGTGTAAAACCGATTTGTTCATCACCTTCAATGTAAATATCGTCCGTAACTTTGATTGGAAGTGTTACAGTATATTCGCCATCAGCAAACGTAACACTATAAGGACGGTTCCATTGATCGGTTGTACCGGGCAAGTAATCGAAGTCAACTCCATTTTTCGCCCATCCATTTACTTGATAGTAATCAATATTATTGTAATCCAATTCAAACCAAACAGTTAGCGAACCGGAATTATGACTCCGCCGGAGTATGATGAATCCATCCTGACTACCTTCTATGGCGTTTTGTTGCTGATCAATCCAGACTTTCATCGGAACTTCATCATCCGCAATCGAAATTTCTACTGTTGCTGTTGCCGGATCAATGAGGTATTTAATGTACTGAGCATAATAATCGTCATAATATTCGTCATAATAGTAACAATATCCATAAGATTCATCTTTTTGAACTAACGTTAATTGAATCGTTTCTGTTCCTTCGACCCAAGCATCATCAAGAGCGGAAATTGGAATCGTAATTACTTTCTGTCCGATTTCAAATTTAACATATCCCCGATCTGATGAAGTCCCCGAACCCGGTAATAAAGCAAAATCAATACCGTTACGCGCCCAACCGACCGTATTTTGATTACCGCGATTACGATTATCGATTCGGAAATAAACTTCCAACTCAGTAGAATCATTGTCACGGCAAATTTGAATCAATCCATCCGATCCCCCTTCAACCGCATCTTGAATTTTATTAAACCAGACACGAGTTACTTCTTCATTATCAGCAATTTCAACGAAAATAGAATTGTTCTGCTCGTCCAGGAAATAAGTTACTCCGTCACGGTTGGTGTCGAGTGTAATGTTAATTGTTTCCGGTCCTTCCATTCGTTGATCATCTCTGACCTTAACTTCAATTTCGATTTCTGTCTGTCCTACTGCAAATGTTACCGAGCCGCGAATATTGCTGGAACTTGTTCCCGGCAGAAACTCAAAATCACGTCCGCCTGCTGCCCAATAAAGTGTATTAGCGTAATAATCGTTGCGTGTATCCAGATTAAACCAGACCGTAAGAGAATTTGACGCATCGTTACGAACCAATTTGAATTTGGCGTTTGTATCGGGTTCGGCTCCATCCTGAACCTTTTGAATACCAACCGTTACCGGAATTTCATTGTCAATAATCGACAAAACTGCAGACGCATGATCTTCATCAATTTCAAATGCGGCACCACCGCTGTCTCCGGCAAGATTACTCAACGTAATTCGTACAAATTCTGTTCCTTCAATCCATGCATCATCTCCATTCAAATTGACCGGAATATCGACATAAAATAGTCCATTCTGAAATGTAACACTACCATGATAGTTTGAACTGTTTGTTCCGGGTAACCAATGAATATCCGTACCGAATTGCGCCCAACCGGATTGTACGGAATTTGTATTGAGCGGATCAAGGTCAAAGTAAACAGTTAGATTTCCCTGATCATTGTTACGATACAACCGGAAATATCCGTTTTCACTACCTTCCGTTGCGTTTTTAACCGAATCAATTCCGACTTTGGTAACAGGTTCATTATCGTACAATGCAAGAGTTGCCGTAGCAGGATGAGCCGGCTCAAGAAAGTATGATATTTCGGAAGAACCGTTACGTTCATCTCTAGGTAATAAGGTTAATTGAATATGTTCGGTTCCTTCGGCAAGTGTATCTTCACGCGGAATGATTTCGATATCAATTTCCGACTGACCTTTTGCAAACGTTACAGAACCATAAGTGTAACTGTAATAATCCCATTCGTCTGTTCCGGGTAAACGTTCAAAATCTGCTCCGTGGGTTGCCCAGCCTTGAATACCATTGTAACAATAATAATAGTATTCGCCATTGTTTCTCTCATTCAACCGGTAATAAACCGTGAGTTCCCGTTCCGTATTATCACGTTTCAGTTTGAAATAACCGGACTCGCCGCCTTCGGTTGCATTTTGTTTACTGTCAATCCAAACATTGACAAGAGGTTCATCATCAAGCAAAGAAAGGGTCGCAGTACGGCGGTCAGGATCGCGTGTATAACTTAAACCCGGTGAATAATTGTAATTGTCCTCGTCATTAACATAACCGTCAGAATTAAGTAACGTAATTCGAACTGATTCTGTTTCTTCATAAAATGTATCATCAATTGGTTTAATGAAAATGTTCACATATTCCTGATTAACATCAAACTCAATCTGTCCCTGATAAGCGTAGTAATAATTCTCCATGCCGGGCAAATAACTAAAATCCGTTCCAATTTTTGCCCAACCGGATACAGAAGAACTATACTGACGATTATTGTAATCAATTTCATATCGAACACTTAATTTTTGAGAGGTATTACTGCGATAGATACGAAAATAGCCGTCTGAACCGCCTTCGGTGGCATTGACGACTTCACCAATCCACACATTAACCGGCGAATCATTATCGTGAATTTTAATTGTCGCGGTTTGATGTTCCGAATCCAATAAATATTGTGAACCATTCCCGCCGCGAACCGTTCCCGGCTGGAGTGTTACTGTAACAGTCTCTTCGCCTTCCACATATAAATCATCAATAACCTTAATCGGAATATCAGCAAAAAATTCACCCACTCCAAATGTAACACTACCAATATTCTCATAATCATACTCCATCCCTGGAAGCCATGAAAAATCCGTTCCGTGTTTTCCAAACCCCGGATAGAAATAAGAATAATCATAATAATAACTTCCATTCTCATCTCTGAAACGGAAATAGACGGTCAATTCGGAATCGGCATGAGTTCTTTGTAACAGAAAATAGCCGTCGTCGCCGCCTTCCGTCGCGTCGTGTACTTCTGCAATTTTAACTGTTTGCTGAATTTCGTCATCAATAATTGATACAGACGCTGATTTGCGTTCCTGATCAATTGTTACCGCCGTAACAACTCCCGATGTATAACTGACTTGTTGATATAATGTAACCGTTAATATCTCATCGCCTTCAACAAAAGCATCATTATAGGTATCGGTTACAATAATCGGAATATCAACAAACTCCTTACCAATACCAAAGGTTACCGAACCACGATTATTGTAATTACTCGTGTTGGGCAAAAATCCGAAATCAATCCCGTTTTTCGCCTGCCCTTCAATTAAAGAGGCATTGTAACTATTAGTGGAAGCAAGATCATACTCGACTGTTGTTGTAACAGTTGTTACATCACGTTGGAGACGAATGTAGCCGTTTTGACTGCCTTCGGTTGCATCTTGCGTTGAATGAATCCAGACATTGACTGGAACATCGGCATCGTGAATTGTCAATTCTGCCGACTGACTATTCGGAAGGAAACTGTAACCATAACCCCAATCAGGAAGTGATAATCGTACAATTTCATTACCTTCAATCAGACCGTCTGTATGAGCAACAACCGGAAGGTCAACGTATTTTTCATCATTCTTGAACGTTATTTGACCGTAATAGTCCCACTCGTATGAACCGGGGAGAATATCGAAATCACGACCATTCATCGCCCAGCCGGAACTACAACCGTAACCGGTGTTCTGCCAATCCATTTCATAATAAACGGTCAACTCACCTTGAGTATCATCACGTTCTAAGCGAAAATACCCGACTTGACCATCTTCTGTTGCATCAACTGCCGAATGAAAACCAACGGCAGACAACATTTCGCGTGCTTCCAAAGATTCCAATTGAAGGGAACGTTTTCGGGAATGAGGGGATTCTTTTGCCCGACGTCCGAATAACTCCGCAACACGATCAAAAAACGACTTTTTGTTTGACATGGGATCGCTCCTCAAAATAAAAGTATTTTTGTAATAATCGTTCTCAAAAATGAATCTATTTTGTAAATTCCGTACAAATTGATTCAAAAAATCGAGTGTGTTCTTCAACAACTCCAGGTGAGCCAAAAATTTTATGATGATTGGCTTCAATTTCACGGCTCACGGACAAACGGAATTCCGGTTCCGTACCAAGCCGGACTGCAAGGTCAATGTAGGCACTGACCGAGGAACAGGGCAAATGCCCCAATCCCATACAACGATAAATTCCCGTTGCAAAATTTTTTACATGAAGTGAACCGGAAAGTGTTACTTCCGGTACATTATAGGAAAAAGCGTCAAAGGAAGTTAAACCGCCCGCATAAACCGGTGAATCCAATACACAGGTTGCTAAGGAAAGAAGACGGCAATATTTTTCAAACGAAAAAACAGGATAAAAAAGTATTCGCTTATAAATTTCTTCTCCCAAATTTTGTTTCAAACGTTCATGAAGTAATTTTCGTCCTTTTTCGTCACGACCAATTAGCAGAACAAAATGACCGTCAGGATCGCGTTCTGCAATCGTTTTGAGAATGGGATCAAAAGACGGATGATACTTTGCCGTCCGATGTGGACAAAAATAGATCGCACCTTGTTGCGGAATATTAAATTCTGTACGGGAAACAGGTGTTTTTAATTCTGGAAGCCGCTCTTGATAAGTTGGCATAGAATTTAACCGGAACAATTTTTCCGTGTAATAATCTTGACCATTTTCCGGTTCTACATACGTTGATGACAAAAAGTAATCAGCAGCACTAACACCGCTCGTACCATGTGTTCCATAAGATGTTACTTGAATCGGAGAACATCGGGCAAACGGGAAAAAGTAACTCCAAGAGTCACTGCCGACTTTGCGGTAATAAATTAAGTTACATTCCGTTTCGCGGACACGTTTAACGACTTCTTCAAAGGAACTGCCTAATGGAACAAATGTTACACCATCGGGTGTAATCTTTTCCTGACATTGTTTCTGTCCGGCATTAGGGGTGAATACAAAAATATCGAAACGTTTTTTATCAAGAGCATTGATTAAACCTGCCGTACCGCGAATAAAGCCGCCTTCGTGACCATGTAAAGCATGAAAACCAATACGCCAACGTCCGCCGTTTAATTCCCGATTTTTTGATACAGGAAAAGATTGAGCAAATGCTTTTTCAAAAATTTTTGAAAATTTTTCACGGACTTCTTTACAGGAAACTCCGAGATGTGACAGATTAAACGATGGACTAAAACCATCCGTTGGCAAGGTACGCCAATCCATCGGAATATTTTCTCGCAACGCTAAATCAAGACCATCATTCAATTGCTTTAGATATTGTTCGATGGATATTTCGTTCGGAAATATTGTTGGACAGAACCCCAGTGATTTCCAACGCCAAAGTTCTTTTTCCGGTTTCAAATCGGCGGCACGGCGGAAATAAAGATTCGCGGCATGAAAATCTTCACGGCTTACCGCTTCATGAGCGCGAATAAACAAGTCTTCAACGGGAGACCGTGAAACCGGTTGTACCTGAACCGGAGGACGTGTCTCTGTAGAATCTTTTGTAGTTGTAACAGGATGCGTAGGGAACATATTCGTACTTCAATTAAAAGAGCATATCAAAAAGTAAACGACACACGAATGTAACCAAAACAAAAAATCATCAATTACTATAACTTCTATTTCAGATAATTATCCACGATACAAAACACTTCGTCAAGGAAATTCTGAAATTTTTTTTCGATTATTTTGGGACAATTCACAAATAAAGTTTCGTTTTCATTTAATTTTTTGCACACAGTCATCGCAACAATAATTCGCCGTAACAAATAGATTGTCACGCAAATAACATCAAATTAAAAAACGAATTGTTTTTATAACAGCATCAAAATGACACGAAATCTTAAAAAAAGATTTCGAACATCACTGATGCCTCAAACAGGGACAGATTATTAGATGTTGCATGGAATGAAAATCAAGTTTGAAGTTAAAAACTTCCTTGTTATCCCCAAACGACATCCTTGTCGTAAGATGCGTAAAAAACATTTAA
>JAISBG010000043.1 GCA_031266315.1 Planctomycetaceae bacterium
AGCGTCGCGTACTGTTCCGTGGGTATAATTCAGTGTTACATTTTAATATGTAATACACCACTTTGATCGGTGGGAATGAACCTGTTCTCAATAACGTGTCGCTCCTAATCTGAGCGATACTCTGTTGCCGTTTCTCGGCTTGGTATTTTCCCAATATTGCAACAAAGAGCAGATTATTTGTATGTAATCTGTAATTTTTAAACCTTCATTTTAAGGAGAAATTAAAATGAAAAAAATTTCATTATTTTTTGGCTTCACTCTGGTCGAACTTCTCGTGGTTATTGCGATTATCGGTGCGTTAATCGCATTACTGTTACCCGCTGTCCAAGCCGCACGCGAGGCTGCAAGACGTTCCCAATGTAGTAACCATTTAAAACAACTCGGTATCGCGATGCACAATTACCACGATACTTTAGGGGTTTTACCACCGGGCGGATTTGACAGTTCAGATTCGACCATAGCTGAAGATCGTGACACAAATGGTAATGGACTTTCCTGGAATGTCATGATTCTTCCCTTTATTGAGTTACCTTCGTTATACAACGAATGTAAATTTGCACCGGGAGGTTGGTCAGCAACAATCGGCGGAGTAAGTCGTTTAAAACCCGGTACAACAAAAGTTGCTACGTTTATTTGTCCTTCCGCAGAACAATTACTTTGTTTGCATGGAAGTTCAACATTCACTGAAAGTGGTGTCAAGTATGATACCTATGTTTCACATTACTATGGAGTCGGCGGTGGAATCGGCTCACAAAATCCTCCTGAAGGTACTAATCCTCCCCATGATACTGAAGCCACTTTACTTAGTAAAACATGGGTAAATAATCCTGTTGCAGTTAATGGAGTTCTTCCATACCGAATTGCGAATCCCATTTCAAATATTACTGATGGAACATCAAATGTTTTGATGATTGGTGAAATAACAGGATACACTCGTTATTTAGTACCATCAACTGTAACAGGTTGGTGGGATTATTGTTTTGATGGTTCTTCCTGGACGCGCGGCTGGGGTAATGGTTCTACCAAAGGCGTTTGGGTCGGTCTTAACACCATTTAGACCGGCATTTATGCTGGTCTTCGATTCAATAGTCACCATCCGTTACTTGTTCAGTTTGTTCGAGCCGATGGAAGTGTTGTCCCTGTCAATCAAAGTATTAATCTTTTTATGTTACGGCGGCTTGCAAACCGTTTTGATGGTGTTCCTGTTGAACTGCCGTAACATCAAAGATTGTTTATATCAAATACAACTATTTTTAATTTTATTTTTTATGTGTTACAAAATCTTTTTATTTTTCATTTCACTTTTCCTGCTTTCAGGATGTGGGGATACTGGTACCAAATTGTACCATATTTCCGGTGAAATAACGTACGACGGTAAACCTCTTCCAGAGGGAGTGATTTACTTTACTCCTAATTCCTCCACCGGTAAACTGGAAACACAAGGACTTGCATTTATTCTGAACGGAAAATACAATACCACAAATGGTCGCGGAGTTTCTGCCGGTTCCATTTCTGTTGTCATTTCCGGCAGTCAACATCTTGCAGGTAAAGAAGAAGTAACGACTCTTTTTGAGGATTACATCGAAGAGTTCGAAATGCCCAATCAAAATACTGTAAAAAATTTTGATGTTCCTCGTAACATTATTAAACGGTAATAAGGTTTGAACTTTCCGAATAGGAATATTTCAACGGTTTTTTTTATTTGAAGTGTAAAAGCAATTTAATGTATGTAACATTTTTTTTGCAACGCTTTTTAACTCTATAGTTTAGGAGATTTAACAACATGAAAACTCAATTGTTTTTAACTTTCAGTTTGTTTATTTTGTCGTTCGTAACGGTTTTTGCGGAGGACAAGCCGGATATGCCGTTTATTGACATTTCCGGTGAAGTGGAGCGTCAGGTGGTGATTGCTGCCGGAATGCCGGAGATTTATCAGGGGCATCCGACTTCGTTGCTCATGCCGGACGGTAACACTATTTTTGTCGTCTGGAGCGTCAATCACGGCGGTCCTGCCGGTCCGATGGCTCGAAGCGATGACGGCGGAAAAACCTGGACACGGATTGACAATATCTTGCCACCGGGATTTTCGAAACACCGGAATTGTCCCAGTATCTATCGAATGGTTGCCGACAATGAAACTGAACGTTTATGGGTTTTTTCCGCTCATCCGAAAATGCCGCGTATTCTCAGTGAAGACAGCGGAAAAACATGGCGCGAACTCGAACCGCTTGACTTTCCTTGCGTGATGACATTTAGCAGTGTTGTATCAAAAAATCCGGGAAAACAGGACGGAAAATATATCGCTTTTTATCATCACAAAATTGATGTTAGCGGAAATGTTCAGAACGGCGAAAGTCAATCCGGCGCGTTACAAGTTGTTCAAACGGAAACCGCCGACGCCGGACTCACGTGGTCGAAACCGCGTGTTGTTGCGGCGGTGGAAGGTCGCGACCCTTGTGAACCGTTTGCCTTTTGGTCGCCGGATAACAAGGAAATTTGTTGTTTAATGCGTGACAATAAACACAAAGGTCGGAGTTTAATGATGTTCAGTAATGATCACGGCGAAACGTGGTCAACTCCAACCGATACGCCATGGGGATTAACCGGTGATCGACATTGGGGTGTTTACGCACCGGACGGAAGACTCGTGATTGTTTTCCGCGACTGGGCAATCGGAAGTCCCAGCCGAAGCCATTTTGTCGCGTGGGTTGGAACATACGACGACGTCAAACAAAATAAATCCGGGCAATTCCGTGTAAAATTATTGCACAGTAACGCCGGTTTTGACTGTGGTTATCCCGGGATTCAGGTTTTGCCCGATGGTACAATTTTTGCCCTAACCTATATCAAATACAAACCGGGAAACGATAAACATTCCGTTGTCGGTGTTCGTTTCAAATTGACTCCAAACGGAGTAGAAAAGTAACTGTTCACACAAAGTCAAAACGGGGTCAGGTTCGCGGAAAGAGGTGGGCGATCCCTTCGCTGAAGGGTCGCGCCGGTTGAGTCTGTTGTTGACTCCAAAACGAAAGGCAACACAATTTGCCATCGTTAATCCGGTTCACTGTCGGCTATCGCCGACGCAACCTTTTAGCAAAAGGTTGCCCACCTTAGATATTACTTACTTTACCTTTACGTTAATTCCTTGTGAACAGTTACTATAATTTTGTTAATTATCGAATCAAAAACAAATTGATTATGTAAACAATTATCAAATGACGCGTATTTTTTTATTTTTTATTTTCATGTCTGTTTTGACCGGAACATCTGAAATTTTCGCGGATTCCCCGAAAAAACCGAATCATTTTACGTTTCAACAAATTGCAGTTTTGCCTAATTCTGAAGGTGTTGCCGGAGCATTGGGGGGAATTGACGGTGAGGTGATGATTGTTGCCGGAGGTTCCAACTTTCCCGATAAACCGCCATGGAACGGCGGTACAAAAACCTATTATTCGGACATTCACGTTTTGGCGTTGAAACCGGAATCATCGCCCGTTTGGATCAATCAGCCAACCCAACTTCCCAAACCAATAGGTTATTCCGCTGTTGTTACAACACCTCAAGGAATTGTCTGTCTCGGCGGTGAAACAACGGAAGATACAACGGACGACGCTTTTATTTTACGTTTCGATAACGCAAAACAAGTTGTTACGGTTTCCGAACTTCCCCGACTTCCGGTAGCACGAACCGGCGCAACAGCAACTGTTATCGGGAATCGTGTTTATTTTCTGGGCGGTCAAAACGGTAACGATTTTTCGGACGAAATGTTTTCGCTTGATCTTTCCAAACCGTTACAAGGTTGGAGAACAGAACCGAAATTACCGAAACCGGTTGCTTTTGCTGTTGCGGTAACTCAATCGAACGGCGAAATGGATTGTATTTATCTTCTCGGCGGACGTGCCAAATTGCCGGGCAATACGGTAACACAATTTTCCGACGCGGTATTTTCGTTCCAGCCGAAAACCGGTACATGGCGTGAAGAACCGTGTTTGCCGATGCCGCTTTCGGCGGGTTGCGGTGTTGCGGTGGGTATTGCTTCCATTTTCCTCATCGGCGGCGACAACGGCGAACTTTTTAACGCCAACGAACAACGTCAATTATTAATCGACACGGAAAATGATCCCATTATTAAACAGAAACTTCTTGCCGAAAAAAAACGGTTGCTCGAAGAACATCAAGGATTCCGGCGCGAGATTTTTCTGTACAATACAATCACCAAAGTTTGGACAATTCCGTTTCACCTGCCGGAAGGTTCTCAAGTTACAACTCCCGCATTGATTCGAACTTCGGATAAAAGTACAAATATTATTATTCCGTCCGGCGAATCGAAACCGGGAATCCGAACCGCTAAAATTAATGCGTTTCAAATTTTCAGTAAAACACAGTTCACGTTGATTGATTACGGTGTTCTGGCGTTATACATGTTGGTTGTGCTTGGTCTCGGTTTTCTTTTCATGCGGACAAACTCAACACAAGGCGATTTTTTTCTTGGCGGCGGACGATTGCCTTGGTGGGCGGTTGGAATCAGTATTTTCGCAACAATGCTCAGCGCGATTACATTTCTTTCGGTTCCGGCTAAAGCGTTCGCAACCGAATGGCGAATGTTTCCGTATAATCTTGCAACAATATTAGTTGCACCGCTTGTTATCCGATATTATCTTCCCTATTTCCGAAACATGAATCTCGGAACCGCTTATGAATATCTGGAACTCCGGTTTAACCGGACAATTCGTTATTTTGCATCGCTTCTTTTTGCGTTTTTTATGATTTCACGAATTGCGATTGTTCTTTTTTTACCGTCGCTGGCGTTGAATATTGTTACTGGTATTGACGTTTATTTTTGTATTATTCTCATGTCGTTGGTAACTATTACATATTGTACGTTGGGCGGTATGGAGGCGGTGGTGTGGAACGACGTTGTTCAGGGAATTATTCTCATTCTTGGGGCGGTTATTTCGCTTACGGTTCTTGTTTTCGCTTCACAAGGCGGAGTTGCCGGTTTTTTTGAAACAGCTTACAACGCCGGAAAATTTCATACATTCGATTTTCGTTTCGATTTAACCCAACCGGTTTTCTGGGTGGTTATGGTAGGAGCCTTCGCCAACAATCTGATTGTCTATTCCAGCGATCAATCTCTGGTTCAACGGTATATGTGTACAACAAATAAT
>JAISBG010000044.1 GCA_031266315.1 Planctomycetaceae bacterium
GAACCCGAAACGCTAGCATTTGAACTCGAAACGCCGGCGTTTGAACCCGAAACGCTAGAGATTGAATTCAGAACGCCACAATTGAAGACTTAATTTTGGAGATTTTTCTCCCGTTGTCAACAGCCCAGTAGGATTGATGTATGTTTGACCGACTTTTTTACCTAAGGTGCGTAACATGAGTTATATTTTTTTCTGTAACTCTTTTTCGATGACACGCATAGCTTCCCATTTTTTGCTGTAAAAGCGGAATGTAAAAAGAACACAATAAGCGAAAACATCAAACGTCAGTGCAATCCAGCACCAAATCAGTCCGAGACCAAAATAATGAACACCGGCAAAACATGCCAGCGGCAAAAGCGGCGCAACAATAAATACCACCCGCATTACAAAAACCGTGTCTCCCGCGCCGCGAAGTGTTGAGGAAAAAATAATCGAACAACTGTCAAAAAACAAATACAACGCAATAAACTGAAGAAGAATAACACTCAAATCATAAACCGTCGCAAATTCCTGCGGATCAGTAAATGCCGCAAACGCAAACAATAACCAGTGTGGAACCGCAATGAACAGAATCCCGAAAACCCCCGTGTAAACACAACCAATAATCAGTGCGGTCATTGTCGCACGCCGAGCAAGATCAGGGCGGTTATTGCCTAACTGATTGCCGACCATTGACGTGACAACAATCCCGATTCCGATTAAAGGCATAAACGTAAACGCATTCATGGTAAACGCAATTGTCGTGGCGTTTCGTTCCAATTGACCGATTCCGCCGATAATCATAATGAATAACGTAAATGTAATTGTGTCCAGAAAAGTATAAGAACTGCTCGGTGTTCCGTAATACAGAAGACGTCCTAACAAAGGAATATTCGGTTTCATTCCGCCTAAGATATTGTACCGTTTTTCCTTCCAATCGGTCAGGAACATCAGAGTAACATAAATACCGAAACGAACCCATTGTGAAATCATTGTGGCAATCGCGGCTCCGGCAAGACCCCACGCCGGAAATCCCAAATGTCCGAATATCATACAATAATCAAGGAAAACATTGAGCAGGACACAAAATACATTGTTGTACATTTCAACATGCATTGCACCGCGCCCTCTGAAAAATGCGGCGGCGGCTTCTCCGCCAATGGTTGCGGTGCATCCCAAAAGAAGATAGAAAAAGTAAGTTCGTTCCAAATGGATAATTTCTTCATCGTGACCAAACAACACAAAAAGTTGCGTTAGATAAGGATTCAGAAACAACAAAACCGGCAACATAACCACTCCAAACCAAATTCCCTGCCAGACAATCGGACCAATACGTTGATAGTTGCCGCTACCGTAATATTGAGCGACAAATGTGGTTGTGAACATCGCGACCGCAGAAGGAATTGCCACCGCCGACCAAAACAACATCCCGCCTTGCATTGATGCTGTCATTGAGTCCGGATCGTTCCACATTAGGAACAGCCTGTCCGTAAAATTCATAAGCGAAATCGAACCGCTTGAAATAATCAGCGGAATCGCCTGCCATAACACTTCAAACCCGCCGCAAGGACGTGTCCACCATGTTTCCGGCTTTTTGTGTAATTCATTCATACTGTCGGAATTGAAAATAGAGTTGAACAAAAAGTTAAACAAAAATTATTATCTTTCGCATAAAATTTTTGCAACATTTTACTCCTCGAAATAAAAATAGGGAACTCAAAAGGCTGGGCAACCTTTCAACAAAAGATCGCGTTGCCGATGGGCAACCTCAACCGAAAGAGTCGGCTGCCACCAACACAACCGAAGGTGAAAAACTTTCGTCGAAAGATTACCTACCTTTGGTTGCGGCTGCGCCGCGAAGGAGTTAAAATTTTAGATTTTTAATGTAACATTCTTATCTTTGATCATTTTTATTATTTTAATTTATTATGTTTTATCTATATTCATTTTACTACGTATATTGTTTTTTACAAGGGTGAAAACCAATTTTAAACGATTCGTCCTACTGCACATTCCTAAAACAGCAACAAAACAAACATTAACAAATCCCTATATTTTATACATTTTACCAATTTATTACCGAATTTAATGCGATTTTACCCGAAAAATCGTGAAAGAGGTGGGCGATCCCTTCGCTATTTGCTAAAAGGGTCGCGCCGGTTGACTCGGCGTTGACTCCAAAGCGAAAGGCAACATCATTAACCGTCGTTCCTCTGATTCACTGTCGGCTAATGCCGACGCGACCTTTTAGTAAATAGCAAAAGGTCGTTCACCTAATGATTGCCTACTCTTAACGAGAATTCCGCGAAATATTACAAAAATATCAATTTTATAACTCACTCGGTGTAATTACCTTTTTTTTGTACCAACCTGCAAAAATCAGTACAAAAACTCCCAGCATACAGGCAATTGCCGGAAGATCGCCGATATGATGATAAACCGGAGATTCGCAATCCGTCACCAAAACCGTATCAACAACGATTTCTGCTTCACGGCGTTGCCCGATTTTCCGAATCACTCCGTAACGGTCAATGATTGCGGAAAAACCGCCGTTTGTTGCAGTAATATAGGGTCGCCGGTTCTCGACCGCCCGAAAAACATGAGTTGCCAAATGTTGATCAATCTGTTGCGAAAACCAAAACCAACCGTCATTCGACATGTTAATTAAAATCGCCGGCTCCTTGCCTTGTTTTTTCAACGTTAAAATTTGATTTCGTATAAAATGCGGAACCGTACTTTCGAAACAAATATTCACCGAAAGAAACAACGGCTCGGCTCGTAACGGAATCGCAACCGGTTTTGTACCGCGTCCGGCTTCTTGACAAAGAGTTTTAAGAAAAAAGTCATTCGGTAAATAGTGCGAAAACGGAATGTATTCGCCGAACATGACGAGTTGTGTTTTATCATAACGATATTCGGTTTGGTTGTTTTTCGGATCAATTAACAGCGCGGAATTGAACCGTTTCGGTTCCGGCGGTTTCTCAAACTCCAACGTTGAAAGACCGGTAAGAACCGGAACGCCAAGTTGATTGACGAACATTTGCAATTGTCCGAATTGATCGTTCCAATATTCAGCGGCTTCATTGGTCCAATGATCAAACTCGGTTGGTTTCAAATCCGTGTTGTATTTTAATAAAGGAATCGGACACACGGTTTCGGGCAAAACGATAAGGTCAAGTGGTTGTTTTGCCGCTTGAGCATTTTGAACGGCTTTTTGGGCTAAATCGATAAATTGTTGCAACGTTTTCTCTGCCTGTTCCGAATCACCGTCAAGCCGAACCGGAATATTGCCTTGTAACGCGGCAATTGTTAGGTTCGGTTTATCGACACGAAATCCTGCGGTTTGGACAAAACCATATCCAAGTGCTGCAACAAAAATAAGTCCGGCAAAAAAACTCCAGACATAACGATTACGATTAACAGAGCCGTTACGTATCCGCAAAGAACCAACACCGGAACCGATCAGCATGATTATTCCGCCGACAAGATAACCGCCGCCAATGTCCGCAATTTGTATCAATAATGGTTGACGATATAATGCGTGTTCGAGAGAGCAGAAGGAAAAACCGCCAAGAATATGGTTACGCAAATATTCGCAGCCAATCCAACAAACCGGAACGGCAAAAACAACCGGAACACGAAAACGATAAACAGCAATTTTTGAAGCGGAAAAAAAGAGCAGCCAATAAATGGAAAGATATCCGGCAAGTGCCAGTAAACCCAATATGGTCAATGGATGCGGACAGGCAATCCACCAAATTGACGCAATCCAGAAAAAAAATGCACCCAAATAAATTGTCCGAAAACGAATAGGGTTAGGATGTTCAATCGCGAATGTCCAGAAAACCGGAACGAGAAAAACCAAAAACCAACAGCCAATCGGTGGCAAAGAAACCCAATAACAAAACGCTCCGGCAATAAATAGAAAATTAACCGTTGAAAACAAACTATTCTTTTTTCCATTTGCGTCAATATTTTTCATTCTCAAGCCTTTCATAAAATGGTAATTATTCGTGGAATTTTCGTTAAAAGTAGGCAATCATCAGGTGGGCGATGTTTTGCTAAAACATCGCGTCGGCGTTAGCCGACAGTGAACCAGATTAACAATGGCAATTTTGCGTTGACAATTGATTCGGAATCCAGTTGTCAACCGGAAACAGGGGCAAAGTCGGCTAACGCCGACGCAACCGTTCAGCGAACGGTTGGCCACTTTATGGTTGCCTACATTGAACGAAAATTCCGCTGGAATATTACACATTAGCATGTCCAATTTATTGACACGTTGATTTCAGATCATTCCAAACGGGAACAAGCGCGTCGAGTAATTTTAGATATCGTTGATATTTTGTTTCGTACACATTGGCAAATTGCGGGTTGGGGTCGAAACGGCGGTTGATAGTTACCATTTTTTCACAGGCTTCCTTGTACGTCTTGTAAATTCCAACCGCAACCGCTCCACAAAGTGCCGCGCCAAAACATCCGAGTTCTGTTCCGGTGGGAATTTCAATGGGAAGTTGGAAAACATCCGAAAACATTTGCGCCCAGACAGGGCTGTTGACCGCACCGCCTGTCAACCGGATTGTTTGCGGGCGCCCGCGAAATCGGAATAATCGTTCCGAATGCCAACGATGACCAAAACAAATTCCTTCAAATACCGCCCGCATAACATGCGATTTTGAATGTCGCCCGTCCAAACCGAATAAACAGGCTTTGGCATCAAGATGAATCGGGTTACCGTACAGAAACGGCAAAAAGATAATACCGGTATCGTCCGGTTGTGTTTCCCCAACAAGATGACTGCAATAATCGTAAATATTTTCTTTTGTCCCGCGAAGCCGTAACAGTTCTTTATCGCTTTGAAAAAATTGCGAAACAAACCATTCAAGATTGCCGGCTGAAATCGCACTGCCTTCAAGCATCAGGTAATATCCGTCAATACTGTAACAACTTGTCATAAACATTTCTTTATCAATGACGGGAATTTTTGAAATGGAAAGGTTGTTGCCCCAAGTTCCGGCAACCATGCAAAACCGCGTTTCGTCCGTCATTCCAACCGCAAGACCGCAAGCGTCAATATCAAACATGCCGCCGGCAACCGGAGTTCCTTCGGCAAGCCCTGTTTGTTTGGCGGCTTCCGGTGTAATTGTTCCGCAAATATCCGCAGACTTTTTAAGCGGCGGCATCAAATGTTTCCAATCGGCAAGTCCCCAAACCTCAAGAACTTCATTATCGTAATCCGCAATACCATTGTTGATCAGACTCGTTCCCGACATATCCGTCAGTTCCATGTACGCCTCGCCGGTCAGCCGGTAACGTATAAAATCTTTAACCATAAACAAATAACGGCTTCGGGACATTGTTTCCGGTTCGTTGTCAATCAGCCACCGAAGTAACGCATTGGGTTGAGCAGACCAAATATTCTGCATCGTTTTAGGCATAATCCGTTCAGGAATATTGTTGCGCGTCCATTCTTCGATGTATTTTCGTGCGCGATTGTCGGAAGAAATAATTCCGTTGCGCACCGGATTCCCTTCGCCGTCAACAAGATACAACCCGTTTCCGTGACCAGTGCATGTAACAGAAACGATGTCTTTCGGATCAATAATTGATTGGTGAATCACTTCACGCACAACTTCGCAGACATTGCGCCAAAGAGCATTCATATCGTTTTCCGTCCAATCGGGATACTGATAAATATGTTCGACTTTTCGTGACGCTGTCGCGTATTCCTTGCCTTCAATATCGAAAACCGCCGCCTTAACCATTGTCGAACCGCAATCAATGCCTATCAAATATTGTGTTGATAATGTCATAAAATTCTCCATCATTGTTTTATTGTGTCAGAAATCAAAAACGGTGAAGTGTTCGGTTTTTTGCTACGGAATCCGATAATAATCACGGTCGCGTAAAATACAACCGGTTGGCGATTCCGCACGCATAAGGTCGGTACAACCGCTGCAAGCCATACAAACTTGTTTCAAATTCATTTCGCCTTGATGCAAAATATCATAAGGCGATTCGGGATACGCAAAACTATTTCGCCCTTGTCCGAAAAGTGTTGCCCAACCGTTTTTCACAAGTCCCGCCGCAACCTTCGGAATAAGATGACGCAACCACGCTGTTCCGGCTCCCGTCATCGGTAAATCCGGTTGCGATTGCTGAATTTCTTTAACAATATTCACAAACCGCGTCACTCCAATCAACGGATATTCCTCGTAAGCCGCCGCACCGCGAATCGGTTTGGCGTAGGGACGATTGAAATGAGGATTGAAATACGGATTGCCAATCGTAATATCCAGCAACGGTACACCAATTTCATGAAGTATTGTAACAAGTTGTTTTGATTCCGTTAAATCCCATTTTTTGTAATCTTCCCGATCAACTCCGAATCCCCAAGGATATTTAACGGCATCGTAAACACTAAGCCGTGACGTAACAAAAACAGACGGAACTTCATCCCGAACCCGTGTTAGTGTTTCACGAAGGAATCGGGTTCTGTTTTCAAACGAACCGCCGTATTTTCCGTTTCGCGTGAAAGCTCCCAGCAATTCGTTGAGTAAATATCCGTGACAACTTTTGATGTCAACTCCGTCAAAACCGCATTTTGCCGCCCATTTCGACGCATTAACATAAGCATCTTGAAGACGATCCAGTTCGTCGTCCGTAATTAACGGATAATCCGCCGGAATCTGATGGGCAACATCCAACACGCCGCTGTGTTGCGCAATCACCGGAGCACGAACCCCGCGAACCGGTTTACTGTAACGACCGGAATGAGTCAATTGAAGTACGGTAATAATATCGTGACCAAAACGTTTTTTCGCCGTTGAACGTGTTTTCTCCTCTAATGCGGCGAAATGGTCAACGCTTTTTTCATTGATCCAAAATTGTTGCGAATTGGAACGCGCTTCGGGCAGTACGGCGGTTGCCTCGAACCAAACCAATCCGGCACCGCCTCCGGCAAACCGTTCGTAACGGCGAAAACCAAGTTCTGTCGGTTCACCGTTTTGACCGGAATCAAAACCTTCCATCGGCTGTACCACAAAACGATTGGGCAACTTCCATTTTTTGTCCCGATAACAAATACTTAACGGTTCCGCCAGCACAGAAAAATCATCAGAAAGCGGAATTTCAAACCCAAGACGTTGAAGTTCCGATTGAAGTTCGTCGTAAGATTTGAGAAACGAAAATTTCGACATAGAACCTGCTCCAAAACTAAAACAAGATGTAAAATAATGGTTTATTTAATTTATGGGTCAATAGACGTTACTTAAAATACATTAAAAAGTATTTCGTCCTGAAAGGACATTGCATAACAACCCGCCGCAACGCGGCGGGTAAAACCGCAAACACTATCGCCCTGAAAGGGCAGTGGAGCCAATTGCTAATAAATGAAACATGTCATCGGTCAATCAATTCAATCTCGTTTTCCATTGCCCTGACAGGGCGATGGTTTGTGTGTGTTGTTCCCCACCGCGTTGCGGTGGGTTGTTACGCATTACCCCTTGCGGGGCGAAAGAAATTTTTACAATAGTTACGTGAACAAATACAAATTAAATAGACAGTTACAATATAAGATTTCATTGGAAGTTCTGTTAAAAAGTTGGTAAATACTTTGACAAACAAAAGAGACATCTACAACCACAAACATTAATCAAATGACTATCTGTATCATTATTTTGGTTTCTTTTTTACCAATTGTTTTATTGTCGATTTAACAGTTTTCGTATTATTTTTCTCCTCGCTTTTTTTTTCTGTACTTTTTTTCTCTGATCGTGAAGAGGAGACATCAGAATTACCCGCAACCTGTTTGGGCGGAGATAAAGCATGGGAATTTTTGGAAATATCCGATTTTCCATCAGGTTTTGTGTTGGGTTTTGCAACTGATTTTGTTTCAGGTTTCGTATTGGGTTTATCGTCCGTTTTCGTTGCAGGTTTTGTAACTGTTTTATTGTTTTTAGAAGTTGTTTTTTTATCCGTCTCTTTTTTTGTAACTGTTTCGGTTGTTTCCTGAACCGGTTTCGGTTGTTTTTCCTGAGGTTGAGGAACCGGTTGAGAGGAATTAGGCGGAGCAGGAACCTGTTCGGCGTTCTTTTTTACAGATGTTTTTTCCTGTTTGGGTGTTTTCTTCTTTTCTGCAGACGGCGTAACAGTTGCCGTACCGTTTATTTTTTCAGACGAAACCGGCAAATCGTGTTGATAAATTGTTTCGTCTGGAATAAATTCCGCTTCCGTTCCTCCGTGTTCTTCATCAAAATCGTCATCATCCGGTGTGCCGAAAGGTATGACAGCCAAAGGCGGAAGTGCCGGTTTTACCGGTTGTTTGACCACCGGTTTGGGAAGCGTTAGTACCGGCGGAGTCCATGAACGGTTTTCCGCTTCGGGATCAATCGTTTTGAGTATCGAACGTAATTCCGCCAATTCAGGATCATTGTAAAAACCGGCGGCGAAATGATGAATTTGCAACGAAAACGACAGACCGTTCTTTTTCTGGATAGCCCGTTCCAGTCCGGCAACATTTTCCCGTGTTCCTTCCTTGTTGACTAGGGTGAGGTCGAGTAAGCGGAAAACACGGAGCGATGCTTCGTCCAACGGAATCACATGACCGCCGAAAGCCACTTGTGTGGTGTAATCGACCATAAACCGAGTACATGCCGGAATAGAATTGAGAAAATCAACCGCTTGTCCGAGATTTTTCCCCTTTTTTCGTAACTCTTCGAGATCGAACATGTACGTTTTCTCGAAAACACCTTGCAATGTACGGCGAACCCGTTCGCCTGCCGCCACCGGATCGGGAAGCATCGGAAACGTGTCGGCAAGTTCATTAGCCGTTGAAACGCGAATTTCATTCCAGTCAATGAAATAATTTTCTAAAACAGTATAAGCCGAATCCGCTTGTTCAAACAAAGTATTTTCCAGTAGGGCGGCATAAATCAAATGGGACAAAACAGTTCGTTCCGGAGGATCCGGTAAACTTTTGCACCGCTTTTGAAGAATCTTTGACAACGACTCAATTTTCTTGGTTTTTGAAATTACAGCCATAAAAAAGGAGTGAAAGAGTGGAAATAAAATTAAAGGAATTGAGGAACGGTTTTCTTTTATACTATATTTTGTAATTTTACTTCGGAAAATTATTTATGAAACATAGTCGATAACCGATCATCAAACAATAAATATAATGTTGCTGAAAATATTGGTTATTAAATTTTAATTGCTAAATTAATTACTGACTCATGTTACGTACCGTAGGTAAAAAAGTCAGTAAAATATACATCAACATAGTGGATTGTAAGTTTTTCCTCCGCCCTGCAAGGGCATTGCATAACAACCCACCGCAACGCGGTGGGTTAAAGCACACTCCTAAATTTCGCCCTGAAAGGGCAATGCCAATCCGCTTTGCACTGCCCTTTTCAGGGCGATGTTAGGGGAGACTGTTACCCACCGCGTTGCGGTGGGTTGTTATGCGTTGCCCCTAAAGGGGCGAAGGTAAAACTGATATTTAGCCCCTGCGTAACATCAGTTACTGATAATGATTTTTGGTTATTATCTAACAATGGAATCTATACATCATCTTCTATTCTTCTTCGTTCTGACTTTCATGGTCTTCGTGATTATTCTTTGGCAGGATTTCGTCGAGAATTTTGGAAACGAGGAGTTGTTTTTTAACACCTTGATCAAGAACAAAATCAAGGTGAGGAGTATATCGGGTTTCAATACGTTTTGCGACTTTTGATTGAAGGAATCCGGCACTGGATTTCAAACCTTTCATACAAAGGTTCTGTTTGGTTTCGTCTCCCATTACGGAAACATAAATCTTTGCCGTTTGCATATCGCCGGAAACTTCGACACGCACTACGGTAACATCGCTCACTCTGGGATCCTGAATTTCTGTTAGGATTGCCATACTGACAATCTGCCGAATAGCTTCGGCGGCTTTTAAGGTTCTTCTGGACATCGTAGAAAAGGAAAAAAAGGAATTACCTTCTGCGAAAACAGTTAAAGCAAGAATTTTAGAATAACAGATTTCAAAAATTTAACAAGACCTGTGGTTTGTAAATTGTTGAAATATTTTGACCGCAAAAGACACGAAAATTCGCGGAAAGAGGTCGGCTATTTATCAAAAGTTTCGCTGAAAAGTCACGCCGGTAGACTCATTTATTGATTCCAAAACGGAAGGCAACACTATTTGTCGTCGTGAATCTGATTCACTGCCGGCTAACGCCGACGCGACCTTGTGGCAAAAGGTCGCCCACTTTCTTTTCGCGTTAAAATATGAAAATTCCACTGAATAATTATACCGTAGCCGGTAAGGCAATAGGCTTCGCCCACGAGTAACCGCTTCACGTTGTTGCGCTACCATGCTCAGCTTCGCGAATTTTAAAATGGCTTTAACATACTAATTATTGGCAATTTTAAAAACATATAACAAATAGCAAAGATTATTTTTTGACAAGATATTACATATTTACTGGATTTTATTTGAATTTTATCCTGTAAATTCTGTAAATCCTGTCAAAAAAATAGGTTTTAGAAGTTACTTGTTGATTTATTGTTTAGGAAGATATTAACGGCGGTTCATTCAGTGCCAGTGCGAAGAAACGGTCATCGACCGGAATCATAATACGTTGTTCAACCCAGCGAGCCAGCGTTTTTTCAACGGTTTTAGGAAATCGTTCCAAAATTTCCTGACGGGTTCGCGCGGCGTCACAGAAAAGATAAAGTTCCCGATCAATTCCTGATAAACGATACTGAAATTCCGCCGCAATCGAACGGGAGTCCGTTAGCAGCAACACACCGTCATCGCGGTCAAAAGCCCGAAGTGTTCCTTTGGCGTATTCTTCATCCCAACGCTTTACCTGTTCCAAAAATGGTTGAACATAATCATAAACATCACGCCCATCGGCAAAATCAAATTCGTGATAATAAGACAAACGCCGCAACGATTGATCATCAAACGGATACAAAAAATGAAAACCGCGAAACGGACGTAAATTTTCAATACCGTATTTTTTCGGATTGTTATGGTACGGAGCAAACCGGTCAATCCGAACCTTTCCGAACGCAACCGGCGGATGAAAATGAAACACAAACGGCAACAGTTGTGTCAATTTTTCGTACTCTTTCGGGTCTTCACTGGGAAAACCGTACAAAATATTCCATTTCACTTCGATACCGCCTTCAGTGTACCATTTGAGAACCTGAAGATTATGCCATGCGGTTGCGCCTTTACTGAGCATTTTGAGAATTGGCGTAGAAAGTGTTTCAATACCGAGTTGCGCTGCCGCCAAACCGGCGTCAAGCATTTTCCGAACATGTTCTTTTTTCTGATTCGCCTTCATTTCGAACTCAAAACGAAGATCAAGTCCGGTTGCTTTCAGCAACGGCAAAAACGTTTCAAAATATTCTTTAGCAAAAATATTGTCCGCAAAACAGGCTTCTCGGATTTTGTAACGATTGATAAGTTCGACGAGTTCGGCAACCGCGTGTTCCGGTGTTTTGCAACGAAAATGAAGCGAATGACCGTTAAGACCGCAAAACGAACATTGACGGCGTTCACCCCACCAACAACCTCGTGATGTTTCAAAAAACAGCATCGGACGTACTTTATTTCGTAACGAATTGTAACGCCAATCGTTAAAATAATCGTCAAAATCCGGCGGCGGAATATGGTCAAGATTCGTAACTGTTGATTCAATGACATCCGCATCAAACTTCAACGCAGAATATTTTTCGTCAGGTTTTTCGTTTTGCAATATCAACAGTTTCTCTTTTTCTTGCCGGCGATGAGTTGTTGCGGACAAAACGCCTTTTGGTAACGATTGTGAATTGATGGTTCCGTCAAGAATTTTTTGTACAACAAACGGAAAAGTAATATCCGCTTCACCAAGAAAAACGTAATCCACTTCCTTAAATTGCCGTAACAATTCCCCGCCCATTTCGCCTTCGCAAGCCGCACCGCCGAGAACAATCTGAAGATGCGGATATTGTTCTTTAATTCGTCGTGCCAGACAAAGCGAGGATAATGTCTGTTGATAAGAAGTGGTGAAACCGACAATTTTGTAACGATTCCAATCAATCGACTTCATACAACTGTCCAAAAACGGTAACACAGACGCTGCAATTGTTTCAAAATCTCTCTTATCAAGTTCATCGAGTTCCGGTTCTGTCCAAAGTAAAATATCGTTCCAGAATTGTTCTGTTGTCGGCAACTGGTCGCCGAAATAGACTTTTGCAAAAAGATGTTCACCGCCGAGAACAAACGCAAAATGTCCGGCAATCCAATCGTATAAATCATACCCAACCCGTTCAGCAAACGGAAAACAAAGATTCTTCAAATCGCAACCAATTCCGCGAACCGTCAACGAACTTTTCAACAAACTCAAACCAAGATTGGGCCAACGGAGTTGCGCAAACGGCATATTAAGAAGGAGAACCGACATAACTGAACTTTCAAAAAATTAACAAAGGTTAATATACTGTTAGTTAATATACATTATTTAAGATATTTTAAAACTCCTCTTATTTTTTTATGACTTCCGATTTTTAAGCAAAAGTGCGTTTAATCGCAATAATTTTGAATAAATATACGATAATTATTCAGTGGAATTTTCATATTTTAATGCGAAAATTGGTGGGCGATCCTTTCGCTGAAAGTTAAGAGTGAGCGTTAATTATCCACTGACTACTAAGTACGAAATGCGATATGCGTTATTCGGAAAAAAACTTGCAATCCTACTGGAGTTGTCCGGCAGACTCTTGACGTGTTTGTTGTTTTCTGGGAAAATGTTCGAAATTTTGGACGTCGAGGAATGTCCATTCGGTTCAATGGATTTTATTTTATTTATAAGGAAATTAAGAAAATTATGTTTATCTCTCTTGATTGGATTTCGGATTATGTTGATCTCAAAGGATTCGAAGTTAAGGAAATCGTCAACCGAATCACGTTGGCAACCGCAGAAGTTGAAGGAATTAAGGAAATCCGCCGTTTCGTTAAAGGTGTGGTGATCGGCGAAGTAAAAAGTGTTCAAAAATTGACGGATAAACTGACTTTTTGTCAGGTTGATTGCGGTCAAAAAACGTACACAACCGTTTGCGGTGCTCCCAATGTTCGTGTTGGTCTCAAAACTCCGTTTGCGCAAGTTGGAGCAGTTTTGGCAGGCGACGTCAAAATTGAAGAATCGAAAATTTCCGGTAAACCAAGTCAGGGAATTTTGTGCAGTGCCGCAGAATTGGGAATGTCCGGTTGGCACGAAATTGTTTTGGAATGTCCCGACAATATCGAATCAGGAACGCCATTGGAAAAATTCATTCCTGAACTCGATACGTTAATCGAAATTGACAACAAAAGTCTGACGCATCGTCCTGATCTTTGGGGACATTACGGGTTTGCGAGAGAATTTGCCGCTGTTTTTCGCCGGAAATTGCAACCGTTGGCGCAACTTGATTTAACGGCGTTTGATCATCTTCCTGCTTATCCGTTGAAAAACGACGATTACGAAAATTGTCCTTGTTACGGTTGTATCGAATTTCAGACACGCGGAACAATTCCTTCTCCGCTGTTTATGCAACGCCGACTTCATGCACTTGGTATGAGGTCTTACAATTTGCTCGTTGATGTTACGAATTATGTCAATTGGGAAATCGGACAGCCGACTCATGCGTTTGATGCCGACAAACTCGGAGGAATCCGTGTTGTAACAATGGGCCGAAACGAAAAATTTGAAACACTTGACGGACAAACGCGGAATTTACTTCCTGAAGATTTGCTCATCTGGGGTAAACGTTCGAATGGTGAAGACCGACCTGTTGCTCTTGCCGGAATTATGGGCGGTCTTGAAACCGAAGTAACCGAATCAACCACGAAATTGTTACTGGAATCCGCGAATTTCAAAGCGGCGCGGATTCGTCGAACCTCCGGCAGACTCGATCTCAAAACCGATGCCTCACAGCGTTACGAGAAATCACAGCCGCCGTCGAATGTCAAAACCGGTATTGCGCGAATTTTGAAACTGATTGAAGAAGCCGGCGCAAACCTCAATGTTTTAAGCCGATTCACAATTGACGGCGATTTGCAGAACGAAATTCGGACAATGAGTATTCCCGCTGACCGTCTGGAACAACTCGCCGGAATTAGTCTTCCGCAGGAACAGGTTTTGGATATTTTACATTCGCTCGGTTTTGAAGCGAAATATCAGAACAATAAATCAAATGAAACCGGTCAATCGCTTGTTGTCGGTGTACCGGCTTTTCGCAGCAAAAAAGATATTTCGATTCCCGAAGACATTGTTGAAGAAGTGTTACGGATTTTCGGGTTTGATAATATTCCGCCGGTGATGCCGTCGCAGCCGATTAAACCGTTGTTTATTGAGAAACCGCTGAAAATGGAACACAAAATCAGACGGATTCTTGCCGCCGGACACCGGTTTCTTGAAGTACACCATTACGTTTGGTTCAACGATCATTGGCTCAAAACACTGGACTTTGATCCCGGAGAAACGTTGGTGTTACGAAATCCGACTTCGCCGGAAACAACTCGCCTTCGTACAACATTAATTCCAAATCTTCTGGCACTGATTCCGAAAAATCGTCCATTCCGTGATTCTTTCCGGTTGTTCGAAATTGGTCGGACATTTCATTCCGTCGGCAAAGACCGCGAATGTAACGAAAAACATCATTTGGCGGGAATTGCTTTCCAACGGTCTGGTGTGTTGGAGGATTTTTATCTTTCGGTGAAATCGGCGGTGGAAGATGTTCTGGCGGTTTGCGGGGTTCAAAATATCCGGTTCACCGACGGCGCAGCACAACAACAACAACCGAAATTGTCCGTCAATAGTTCATGGTGTATTCCGGGTTGCTGGGTTGCCGTTCAATCCGGTAACGAATATCTGGGCAATATGGGAGTTTCCGACAAAGAATTTATGAACAAAATTTGTCCGGAAGGCGGACAAGCCGTTTGGTTTGAATTGGAACTAGACAGAATTAACGGAACACTTTATCCTGAAATCAAATTTGAAGAACCGCCGCGTTATCCGTTATCGTGGCAAGATTTTTCGTTGATTTGGAGTATTGATCGCGGATTTGAGCAATTGGAAGCGGTTCTTGATCAGTTCAACAATCCGTTGATTGTTCGTCGTGAAATGCTTGTTTCGTATCGCGGAAAGGGGCTTGAAAAAGGACATGCGAGTTATTCGTTCCGGTTTTGGATTGGTGCGTCGGATCACACACTTTCCGGCGAAGAAATCGAATCGTTCCACAAAACGTTTTTGACATTCCTCAACGAACACCATGTTGCGTTACGAACATAATTCTAATACTGCTTGCCGCAAGCAATATTGAGGACGAAAAAAGTAGGCAACCTTTTGCTAAATAAAGTGCTTTCACCCACGGTCGCGTTGGCGTTAGCCAACAGTGAACAAGAGCCGATGGCAAATGGTGTTGCCTTCCGTCTTGGAAGTCAATTATGACTCGACCGGTGCGACCCTTCAGCGAAAGAATCGCCTACCTTAGAATTGCTTACCTTTGTTGACTCGTTGATAATGTCCCTATAAAAATTCTAAAACACCAAAATTTTCTCAAAAAAGAAAGATTTCTCTTGACTTCCGGTATTGTTTTTGATAATATTTGAATCTGATTTAATTGCGATACGTCATTCTTTGCCGTATTGTTTTACGGTAAGCGAATCGTAATGATTTCAATGAAACCTTGTATAAGGAACATGACAATGAAAAAATTAGTGACATGTTTGGTCGGATTTTTT
>JAISBG010000428.1 GCA_031266315.1 Planctomycetaceae bacterium
AAATTGTTGCGTCAAGAAAAAACATTGGAAAAATTGAAAGAGACCGGAATCCGTCAGGTCTTGAATTATCGCGACAGTTTTTCACCGCCGTTACAATCCCAAGACGGTAAACCGATAGATTGTTACTTAATCATCTTTGACCGCCGCCCCGAAACATCACAACTCACTTGGGAAGAACGCATCAAATGGAATCAAGACGGTGATGTTACCGTACTGGAATGTTGAATGTAACAATAAAATAGACACAGATATTTTGGATTCCAGACTCCTACAAACCTTTATATTTATAACAAAAAATTATGCAGCCGAAGATTCTTTTAACCGGACGTTCGGGACAAGTTGGTTACGAATTGTTCCAAACACTTTCACCATTGGCGGATGTTTACGCCATTGATGTTCAGGACGTTGATCTTTCTGATGTGTCGGCTTTGGAACGATTTGTCCGTTGTTTGGGATTGATTGACATGATTGTTCATCCGGCGGCATTTACTGCGGTTGATTTAGCGGAAGAACAACCTGATTTAGCGCGGGCGATTAATGTGGAGGCTTCGCGTATTCTTGCAGAAGAGGCGGCGCAACGAAATATTCCGATGATTTATTATTCAACGGATTATGTGTTTGACGGCAGTCGGTCATTTGATTCATGTTACACGGAAAACGATTCGACATCTCCGCTTTCGGTGTATGGATTAACAAAGCGAGACGGTGAAACGGCGGTTCGGACTATTTGCAAGAAACACTGTATTTTACGTCTTTGTTGGGTTTACGGTCTTCGCGGTAACAATTTTCTCCGAACCATGTTACGTTTATATCATCAAGGTAAAACGCCTAATGTTGTTTATGATCAGATTGGTGCGCCGACATGGTCGCGGATTATTGCGATGACCACCGCAATAATTGTCGCAAAAATATTAAACGTTTCACCTTCCGAACACGCCGAATATTCCAAAGATTCTGAATTTCCGTGGGGAACATATCATCTCAGTGCGGATGGTGTTGCGAGTTGGCATGAATTTGCGGCGGCGATTTTTGTTGCGATGAATCGGCAAACCGGACAAAAGATTGAGTTACCGAAACCGATTTTATCGGCGGCTTATCCTGTTAAAGCAACGAGACCCAAAAATTCACGATTGGATAACAACCTGCTTTCCGTAACATTGGGATTAAAACTTCCTGATTGGCAAACCCAACTTGCCTGGTGCCTTGACGCGGTAAAAAACGAATAAATCAAAATCCTGTCATTACCGCAACACCGAGCGAAAATATTACCGAAACAAAATCAAAAAACAACTATACAGAACAGAAACCAACGAGGAAGAACATCAGGTTGGCGACCTTTCAGGGTGGGCAACCGTTCGCTGAACGGTTGCGTCGGCGATAGCCGACTTGTCCTTGATTTCGTTTGGCAATTGGATTCCAAAATCATTGGCAATACCAATTGCCGTCATTAATCTGGTTCACAGTCGGCTAACGCCGACGCGATGTTTCAGCGAAACATCGCCCACCTTGTGCTTGCTCACTTTATATCTGCTTACCTTATTTTAACGAAAATTCCACTGAATAATTACGAAAATAAAACGAGAATTAGGATGGTCTTGAGTAATTCATGAGATGCGATATACTGTTTGGGTTGTTTTGACGTTGGACGTTGTTTAAACACGGCAAATTGTGTTGCCTACCTCTTGAGGTCGTTTACTTTGTCGACTCCTTAATTTTTTTGTTATTTTATTTTTTACTTTCATCATCGGAATCAGTAAATGAATTTGGAATTGATTTCTTTGCTTCGTTGGAAAAAGTTTCCTGTTTTGGATCATGGTTTTGTGTGTCTTGTCGATGTGATGGGGGACGATTCGGCGATTGTTCAGGCTGCGCGGGTCAGTTACGGCGACGGAACTAAAAAAGTTTCCGATGATCGGACGCTTTTGCGGTATTTAATGCGGCATCAACACACAACGCCGTTCGAAATGGCTGAAATCAAATTGTTGGTTCGTGTACCAATGGACTGTTGGCGACAATGGATTCGGCATCGTACTGCTTCGGTCAATGAATATAGTACACGTTATTCAATTGCTCTTGACAACATTTATGGTATTGCGCCGGATGCGTGGCGAACACAATCGGAAGTCAATCGTCAAGGAAGCGGAGCCTGTTTTGAACCGGAATACGGTCAAACTCTGACCAATAATGAACAACAATTTCATCGGCAAGCGCGGGAATTATACGAACAGCGTATCAAACAAGGAGTGGCGCGGGAACAGGCTCGTAAGGATTTGCCGCTTTCGACTTACACGGAAGCGTATTGGAAAATTGACCTGCATAATTTGTTTCGATTTCTTACTCTTCGAATGGAGCTGAGTGCGCAGTATGAAATTGTACAGTATGCGACGACTATCGGCGAGCAAATTATCCAACCGCTTTTTCCGAACTGTTGGGAAGCGTTTCTTGATTATCAATTGGGTTCGGTTCGTCTTAGCCGGTTGGATCAGGGCGTGATTGCACGGCTTGCCGAACACGGTTTGCTTCCGGCAACTCCGCAACAGTTTCTCGAACACCAAGACCCCGCCTGGACAACACTAGAGCGATGCCGTGAACGCGATGAATGTTACGAAAAATTACAAAAACTCGGACTTATCAATGTTTGTCGATAGGCAAACTGAAACAAAAACAAGGTGGACAACCTTTTGCTAAAAGGTTGTGTCGGCGTACTCGCCGACAGTGAATCAGATTAACGGCGGTAAATTGTGTTACTTTCGTTTTGGACTCAAATTGACAACCGGAAACAGGGTACAAGTCGGCTAACGTCGACGCAACCTTTTAGCAAATAGCGAAAGGTTGCTCACCTCTTGAGTTTTACGCTTAAACTTTTAACCTTATTATTATTATTATTTCCATGATTGAAAATGACTGGCTTAATCGTGCTGAACAAATTCGTCTTCGGTTGACTCAACTCAGGGACTCTCTTTGACTACGCGGATAAAAAACGGCAATCGCAGGAAATTGAAACGGAAATGAATGTTGCCGGTTTCTGGGATCATCAGGAAGCGGCGCAAGCGGTTGTTGGTAAATTG
>JAISBG010000107.1 GCA_031266315.1 Planctomycetaceae bacterium
ATTTTGCGAACAAATAATATTACTTTTCAATCCGATGAAAAATATACGGTTAAACTCCGGCTTGCCAAAGAACCGGATCATTCAAAACGGTTGATTCTGGAATCGATACGAAATTCAACCGGTAACGATGTAACAAAAGAAATTGTTACAGAAGATTTACGAACCAGACCATTGCTCGGTGAAGAAGAAACAAAAAAAGGACGTGATATTCTGCAAAAAACAGTAAACGCGATTCGTCCTGTTTTTGAAATCAACACAAGAGAAATCGAATCAATTTCGTACACTTTTTATCTCGGCGATAAGGCAAAAGATTTTAATGTCAATCCCTACAGCGGTCAGAGATATAATTTTCGGAACGGAATTACATTCAGTGATCCTGTTACGCAACTTAGTAATTTTTTGTCTCAACTTCGTTTCCGTGCCATTGAAACAAATGAAAATGAAATCCGGTTACTCACAACACAATCTTATAATTTTATTGCGGGAAATGGTGTTACGGAATCATGGAAAGGTTTTATCAATACGAGTTATGGTTGGTCGGAATTTGTGTTGGATGCGAAAACATTTTTACCGAAATCCGTCAAAACCAATCAATCGGAAACAGAATATTTCGATTGGACAATTTTTGGCAATCCCGATGACGGACAATTTGTACCAAAACGGATTCTCAGTAAATCCGGCGGAATGACATTTGATTTTCGTTTCAAAATACACGAACAAGACGTTTGGCTTTTTGACCGCAGTGTTGTTACAACAGGCAACAATGAAGAAACAATTTGTCGAATCGATAACGTTCAAATAAAGCGTGTTGTTTGGGCATCGGAAGAAGACGAAAACCGTGTTCGGAATTTGTTGCGGAAATATAATGATGCCAACCAATATTGGTTGAATTGGTATCCGAAAGATTTACCTAAATTCGGTTACACTTTCCATCGGCAAGAGGCTGATGATGAAGTGTTGACTTATGAAGACATCAAAGCCGCAACAAATTGGTATGCGGAATTTTATCGCAAGGGAATTTCGTACATTGGTATTTCGCGTCTTCTAGTAATTGACATTGACGCGTTGCGTTGTACACGTGTTGCCGAAAATATTGAAACGGGAACGCTGGAATTTGATTTTGTTCTCAAACACCAATGGATGAACGCCGTCGGTAACGGTATTTCCGGTTCATGGCATGGCTGGTTCAACGGCGGTATTGATCGCGGAACAGCAATTTTTGACACGAAAACAAACACGGTCAAAGAAGTTCGTACGGAAAACTATGACGAACGGTTTTCCGATTATTACGAACTAAAACCGAATCAATTTGTACCGCGCCGAATAGTGATTGATTACCATAACGGCAACAAAAACGAATCCTATAAAATGTTTTTTGATTTCCGTTTCAAAGTTTACGAACCTTGCCTCTGGCTTTTTGACCGCAGTGTTAAACCGGACGAAAAAGATTTTCCGGTTTGGATTGACAAGGTTCTCGTCGAAGGTAAACCCGGTACGGAAATGAAATAAAAAAAATTGTAATATTATATTTGGTTGTAACCATTTACAGACAATGAATGGATTAGTGAATAGTGGAGGACGCAAGCGGATTCAATACGTTACGGTAGGTTGTTACGCATTGCCCTTGCAGGGCGAAGGAAAACTTGCAATCTTACTGTGTTGATGTAATTTGACCGACTTTTTTACCTACGGTGCGTAACATGAATTAATAAAAAATAAATTTAATAGCAACACAGAGAACACAAAGAAAGTTTGTAATATTTCAGTGGAATTTTCGTTAAAGGTAGGCAATCATCAGGTGGGCTATTTATCAAATATTTTGCTAAAACATCGCGTCGGCGTTAGCCGACTGTGAATCAGATTAATGATGGCAAATGGTATTGCCAACCGTTTGGAGTCGAGTAAAACTCAACCGGCGCAACCGCCCAGCGGGCGGATTGCCCACCTCTTTCCGCGAATTTTCGTGTGTTTCGCGTTTAAAATGAACTTTTCAAGGTTTGGACACTTAATATAATAGAACGCATGATTCTTTATTTGCGCACAATGTTCTATGATCCGTAACGTTCTTCTTCGATTTGTTCCAACGTTTTTCCTGCGGTATTGGGACAAAAGATGGTGCCGATGAGCATACTGATTGTTGCGAATGTAACAAGAATCACGGCGGCAATAGGCATTCCTTTTCCATCGTTGCCAATGATAATCGGAACACATAAACTCCAAATGCTCAGCACAAAACGGGCAGAGAAAAACGAAAAACCTTGTGCCGCCGCTCTGTAACGTGCCGGAAACATTTCCGCTCCCCACATTTGATAAAACGCTTGTTGTCCCGAACCGTTGTTGATGCCCATTAAAATAGAACTGATCGCAAAAATGGTTAAGCCCAAATACGCTTTCGGCAACATCAGCAAACTCCACGCAACAATGTACAAACACGCCACCACACAGTAAATCACACGGCGACTGTATTTATCCGCCAACGTCATAAAAATGAATAATGTTGCGAAACACGATGTTACAAATAGCAACGCCGACAATGCTTGTGAAGTGGTGGTAGGCACTCCGCCTGCTTTTTCGTAAATATACGGCAAGAAGAATCCGCCTGTTCCGGCGGCAAGGTTCCA
>JAISBG010000123.1 GCA_031266315.1 Planctomycetaceae bacterium
TGCCGATCAACACGGTGGGCGAACCGGGAGCCCATGGCGCAACAGTAGCCGGAATACAAGGCATCGGAGTCAGAACTCCCAATGCCGCCGCTGTGGCAACTGCAACCATAGGATTGGCAAGCGACGAACATACGCCGAATGTTGCAAGATTAACAATCGGTTTATTGTCAAGAATTGTCGCCGTCAAATAATTTCAAAATATCCGAATCCCGATATGAACAAGGTTTTTGAGGTTCTTGCTCATTTTGCGGATCGTCCGAGTATTCAACCAATTTCTGAATATATTGTTTAATTTCAGGTTTGTCCAAACTTGCCGGAATCGTTTGAGTACGTTTGATGTTAATCATTTTATAGTTACTATTTTTTACTTTGAATTTCAATAATTTGACTTTCAATTTCCAACCGTAACGAAGGAGTCAAATATTTATCGTTATCAATTATTATTTGTTTCGATTTTTTAGTATTATTTTCCGAAACAGCAGCCTGAACTTCGGAAATGATTTTGTCGGCAATTGGCGAAAATTCATTTTCCAATCCAAAATGCCGGATCATCAACTCCGAATAACTACTACCAAGACGTTGTTCGTCTGAGACTAATTGTTGACTTGATAAATCATAAACAATCGAATTACACAAACTGGAAATCACTGCCGGTGAATGAGTTGCAACAATTAATTGAATATTCGGAAATAAATTTGAGATAAACGGAAGAACTTCATATTGCATTGCCAGATGACAATGTGTTTCCGGTTCGTCAATCAACACAAAACACACGAAAAAGATTTTTGTTGTCATTTTCGTATAATTTTTGTGTGTTTCGTGTTTAAAATGGACAGTTATTGCAACTGTTCAGTAGCATATAAAGTGTTGATTTACAGTGGTTATGTCTTTTTTCAATATGTCGTTAGAATAAAGCCGAAATTCGTAACCACTTTGATATTAAATACTTCTAATTTTACCTCAATATTGTAAGGTGGAAAATAGTGGTTTTTTATATCTTGTAAACCCAGTAAACTAAACACTTTAAAGCTACTGAATAGTTACCAGTTATTTGATATTATTTCAATACACTTTTTTGCCGATTCATCATCTTGAACTACACATAGACCCGCACAAGATAGCCATGCGTCCTTTCGATATACTTCTGCCGATGAATAACAAATCAAAGAATTGGGTGGAAATTCTTTCTGCCAGTATTCTTCCCATTTATGTTCCTTAATTACAAGTGATCGGAAACGCTGAAACCATTTATCGTATGCAAGATCAACAACGTAGTTCTCGCTTGTTCCTTTCACAATTGCCGCTACATGAAAACCCCAGTTATATCTTGAACCTGGCGGTGAAAATATCCATATCTTAGCAGCCGTAATTCCATATTTTGCGAGAAAATAGCACGCTAAATAGGCTCTATTTTCACAATTTCTATTATAATTGAATGTAATATGTGGAATTGTCCAGAACGCATAACAGCCAGTGCCTATTGACCACGGAGTTACTAAAGCCTTGTCAATACATTCGTAGTTATTGATAGGCGTAATATTAGTTACGTTATCTATGGATGTATAGAAATTATTTGCATCTACAAAACCTTCATTTGAGGGATGACACATATTGGTTATTCCATATTTAATTAATTTTAACTATTCCGCCCTTAACTGTAAGCATTCCGCCGCCATCGACGGTGCCTTGAGCGGGACTTTTTAAGTTGAAACCAACATTTCCTTTTAAGTTCAGACTCGTTCCGGCTTCCGCGTCCAATTCGGTGCCGCCTTTCAATGTTAATCCGGTTCCCGTTTTGACGGTTGCGTCTGTTTCCGCTTTTATTGTAATACCAGTTCCCGCTTTTACCGTAACATTTTTTCCCGATTGCAATGTAAGAGAACCGTCGGTTTTGATCGTTAGATTGCCCTTAACCGTCAACGTAAAATCACCGTCAACCGTCCAATCAACATTGCCCTTAATCTTTCGCGTTTCGTTTCCCTTTTCCAGTACAAACGTACTGTTTCCTTTTTTAATCGTCAACGAGTCATCACTTTCCTTGATGATTGCGGTACGTTTATTTTCAACTTCAATTTTCAGGTCTTTTTGTGCGTGAACAAAAATCTCTTCGGAATCTTTTTTGTCTTCAAAAGAAATTTCGTTACCGGCGTTTCCCTGTTTACTTGATCGGGTTTTAATAACGCTTCGTGTTGCGTTGGCGGGAAGCGGGTAAGGCGGTTTGTTCGATTCGTTGTAAACAACTCCCGTAACAATCGGACGGTTCGGATCACCGTTTTCAAAACTAACCAAAACTTCCTGACCAATACGCGGAATAAACATTGTACCAAAATTCGAACCTGCCCAACTTTGCGCAACACGAACCCAGCAAGAAGAATTTTCGTCGCGTTTTCCTTCACGATCCCAATAAAATTGTACTTTAATCCGACCATATTCATCGGTTTGAATTTCTTCACCGGATTTTCCAACAACCAACGCCGAAAGCAATCCGTAAATTCGCAGCTTGGGTGTTTTCGGAACAGGAATTGGAGCAATGGTTGCGGGAATGGCTTCGATCTCCGCACGATATTCTTCCTGCGACGCAGTTACATTTGTTTTCGTAACAATCCATTCCGAATTGACATCGTTTCGCGGATGTCCTTTAATCTTAAACTTAGTGCCGGGCGACAATCCCGATGCCGCCGAAAC
>JAISBG010000220.1 GCA_031266315.1 Planctomycetaceae bacterium
TTCCATGATAGAGAAAGCCCATTTGATCAACTTCTTGATACCGAACCCGAACTTGAAAATCGTGCGACAATGGAATTGAGGAAGATGTGTGATTCATAAAATATTGCTGCAAAAAATATTGACGATACCTTAAATAGTAACAAATTATCGTCTTCGGTTTTATTTAACATAAAACAGTTGATTTGTTAGCGGTTTGAAATCCAAACCATTACCAATATATCATCTCCAACAGCCGAAATCAATTCACATCTTTAATAATAAGGATTGCAAGTTTTTTAGCGGTTACGGTATTTATCCGACTCTTTGGGTCGAATATTTATAGCCAAACTCTTGATATTTTTGAGGTAGGCAACCTTTTGCTAAAAGGTTGCGTCGGCGTTAGTCGACTTGTACCCTGTTGGCGACTGGCAATTTGATTCCGAAACGGTTGATAATACAATTTGCCGTCGTTAATCTGGTTCACTGTCGGCTATCGCCGACGCAACCTTTCAGCGAAAGGTTGCCTACCTACAAAAGGTTGCTCACCTACCTTTAACGAAAATTCTGTTGCAATATTATCGTTTTTCAATTGCCTGCATTAGAGTTGCCAGTTCTTTGTTGCCGGGTAACCGTTGGTCGGCAAGAGCAAAAACGATTTTGGCATCTTCGTTTCTGCCTTCGACCGCCAAATCACGAATCCAGAAATAGTAAACATGGAGTTGATTTGCCTGAAATTTGTCATAATCAGGATCAAGATAAACGCCCCGATCCAAAAGCATTGCCGCAATATCATAGCGTTTCGGATTCAATTCCGTTGTCAATTCGATTGACCAATTGTTGATCGCTGCCATAAAATTTCCCCAAGCAGTTACGTTAACCGGATCAAGATGTAACGCTTTAACATTCGACATTGCCGCTTCGGCATATCGTTTTTCCGCGTGGAAATCAACTCCTTGATTGTAATAAATTGTTGCAATTAATTGTACCGGTGAAATTTCACGAATTTTGTGAGGTAAATTATTCTGTTCGGAAACAGAATTTGCGGCAGAAGGAGTATTCGTCATCTTTTCGGACTGATTACCGGTTACCGGAAATGTTTCAGCCGGAACAGCAGACGCCACACGTTGCAGAGTTGCATTCCTTCGTGCAGTGTCGTCCTTGAGTTCAAACCACTTGGGACACGTTGTTTCAAGATCCATTGACGTACCATTAAATTTGACACGACTCAAGGCATGACCGGGCATTTCCAGTGCGTAAACATCTAAACCGGCTTTGTAAGCAAGACAATTAAATAAAACAGTGGCACTGACACAATTAAAATGTCCTGTTTCAAGTACCTTGCCTAATGTAGTACAATCAATATCGTACGGACTGGTCAGAATTTTCTGATGCAATAACTCGAATAGTTTTCGGGTTAATGCTTCGGGAGAATTTTCCTGACGGACGGTTTGTAATTGGGTGCGGGCTTCTGCAACAATTTTATCGAGTCGTGCTTCGTAGTCGCGAATTTTGTTCGGATCGCGTATTCCTTCAACAATTAACGCAGCACGAAACAGATCGAAATTATCCCAACGACCGTCCTGAGCATCTTGAAGTAAAGCCCGCTCAACCGGATCAACACCATAAACAACAATTCCGTATTTCGTGGAATCGTTGGCTCTGCGGTTCAGGCGAATCAGGTAACTGTCGCCCGTAACCGTAACATTTGTGGTGTTTGGTCCGACAAAACGCAGAATATCCTGACGTAAAACATCTTCCGCCGCTCCCCGATTGGCATTTCCCGGATCAGCGGAAATTTGCTGACAGAGGAAAAAAAATGTACCAATAACGAAAATGAACAGGGTAAAATATACCGTAGCCGGTATGGGCGGTAGGCTTCGCCCTTGAATAACCGCTCCGCGTTGCTGCGTTTGCGTGTTCAGCGACGTGAATTTCAAAATGGCTTTAGTATAATTAGGATTCGCGTTTTTTTTCTGGATTTTTTCCTTCACTGCAAAGTGAGTGATTAGGGACCGAAACGTTGCTTGACAGCTAGTAAGTAAAAACGTTGCGCTCATGGTATTGGTCCCCCATGAATTTTGGTGAAATCGGATTGGTAAAGAACACACGGTGTGAAACGGAATTTTGGCTCTGTTTCTTAAATCATTGATTATTACTATAGACCAAAGTATCACTTTTGGAAACGGGAAGTTGAGAATTTTTTCAAAAAAAATCCGTGTATCATCAAAAACTACCGAATTGTACTGATTTGATGAATTATAACGATTAAATAAAATATCGGGGTTGCTCATGTTTTTTTATCCTTTCCGCTTTTAATACGAATTACCGAACAATTTGTTGGTAAAATTTGAAAAAATAAAAAAACGTTATCGTTGTCGAAAGGACAATTTCACCAAAAAACAAAAAGTAACAACTCACTAAAGGCAACTTCTAATAACTGATGTTACGCATGATAGGCAGAAAGGACATGAATTTGTCAAAAGATTTGTCAAAAAATATTTTCGTAGCCCCGCATGGGGCGTGATGTGCATAACCGGCGGTGGAGCGCAGCGCAACCGCCGGACTATTGCTGCACACTATCAAAAGTCCCGCAGGGACGAGATTATCAACCATTGATCAAAAAATCATCTCGCCCTTGCAGGGCTGTGTTGGGGATAAGTTCTGAGCCGGCGGTTGCGCTTCGCTTCACCGCCGGTTATGCACATCGCGCCCCATGCGGGGCTACGG